>NZ_JBTNDR010000001.1:0-284169 GCF_054510895.1 Arthrobacter sp. HLT1-20
TCTCTCTCCCTATTTTGGTTTTGTGGCCCGGGGCTGTTCCCCCTCGTTTTTTCTTCTCCCCCCCCCCCCACAACTGCCTTCCACACGCCGTCGAGAGCTCCCCCGGCCGTGGTCCGCAAGGTCTCATCGAGAGGCACCAGTGCATGGTCCGTGGGCTCGATGCAGGCTGCGTCCAGTCCCAAGCCAGCGCTGGCGGGGGGTGCGACCCGTGATGCCGAACTCGGCAGCCCGGCGGCTCAGCTGCAGAAACCTGCGCGGTAGATAGGCGTCTGGCGGGGGCGCAGGCTAGGTTAATGCTGGTGCCGCCCATCATGCCCTGCTCCACAAAAAGCTAGAGCGCGGCCACCTTCCGCAACCGGGACGTGCGGCGGTAGTTGGCCAGCATGTCCACCACCAGGATGATCAAGGCAACCCAGACAATGGAAAATCCGATCCAGCGTTCCAAGCTCATATGTTCGCCAAAAATGGTCAGCGCAACAATGAACTGGATGACCGGCGTCATGAACTGCAGCAGGCCAATGCCCGTCATGGACAACCTGCTCGCGGATGCGCCAAACAACAGCAGCGGCACAGCCGTGATGATGCCGGAGGCCGCAAGCAGCCAGAAGTGGCCAGGGCCGAACCCCGTCAAGGTGGCCTGTCCCAGAACGGTCAGCACAGCCATGGTGGCGAGGGCGAAGGGGGCCAGCACCGCCGTTTCTATGCTGAGGCTGGTGATGGCATCAACCTTGCCACCCATACGGTTCTTCACAAATCCGTAGCTGCCAAAGCTGAAGGCTAGTACCAGAGCAATCCAGGGGAGTTTGCCGTAGCTGAAGGTCAGCACCACAACAGCAACGAAGCCCACTCCCACAGCTGTCCACTGCAGCGGTCGGAGCTTTTCCTTGAGGACCAACACGCCAATCAGTACGGAGACCAGTGGGTTGATGAAGTAGCCCAGGGAAGCCTCAATGGCGCTGCCTGTGGTCACGGCGAACACGTAGGTGAGCCAATTGATCACGATGAGGAAGCCGGCAACCGTCAAGGTTCCCATGATGCGGCGATTCTTCAGCGCAACACGTACTTTTCCCCAGCCACGGCTTACGGTGATGACAAGGGCGCAAAAGAAAAGCGACCACACCACGCGGTTTGCCACGATCTCGATGCTGTTGGCGGGCATGAGCAACAAGAAGTAGATGGGCAGCAAACCCCACAGCCCATAGGCCCCCACACCATAAAGGACGCCGGTTGCTGCTTCCGAGCGTGCAGGCTTGCCGTACTTCAGCCGATTCTTCGTAGGATTGTTGATTTGGGGTTCTTTAACGCTCACAATCCCCATAACAACACCGATGCGAAATAAAATCCACGTCCACTTCGAATCGAGTGGACGGCAAGCGGCTCCCGTACAGGGTTTAGAACACGTGCTGGACGTTACCGCTCAGTACCGGGGCGTTATTGGCGCCATTGGATTGGAATCCCAAAATCTTGATGGGATTGGTTCCGGTGGCTGTGATGGAGAGGTTGGAGAGTGCGCAGCCGGTCAGCAGCCACTGATTGGCGCCATGGTTGTTTGCCTTGATGTTGGTGTACCACAGGGTGTTGCCGCTGAAGGTGGGAGGCAACAGCCCATCGACTACAACGCCTGCCCCGGGATCGGCGCTTGTGCCGCCAACGGGGAATGCTGCATTGCTGGTCCAGCGCGGACCGCCGCTGCCGTTGCTGTGGTTGAAGGTGTTGCCGGAGACTGCGCCATGATTCCAGTTGTCCGAGGTCTGGCTGCCGTAAGGGCTGGTTTTTGCGTATGCGTAGTAGGCGCCGTAGCAGTTCACCACAACGTTTGATGTGACAGTCAAGTTGCCACAGCTGTTCCAAATCGCTAGGCGGTTTGCTGTGAAGATGTTCTCGGACAGCGAGCAGTACTCGGCACGGTCGGTGAAGGAGACACCAAAGTAGCACCTGACAAAGGTGTTGCCCTGGATGTGTCCGCGGTAGGAGAAGTAGTCATCGCCCGTGGAACCTGTAACCACCACGCCGGCGCCGAGCCAGAAGTTGAAGTCACAGTCAGTGATGCGGAAGCTTGTGCAGCGGGTCAGCTTGATGGCCGTGTGTGCGAAGTTTGCGGGCTGGTTCAGCGGATCCTGAGTGCGGCCCTGAAGGGTCAGTCCGCGAATGGTGATGCCCATCTTTGACGTTGCCGTGAAGGCTGTCATGTTCTCCGTTGCCACGGTGATGATGGCGCCGTTTCCCTCAATCAGGGTGTTGTTGGGCAAATCAACCGTGGCTGCCAAGGTGTAGGGGGCGCCTGCCACCAGTTGGACCTGCGGAGTCGCGGCCAGCACAACCGCCCAGTCATCGCCCGGGCTCAGCACGGGAAGCGCGGTCGCCCCAGTGGCGGCCTGTGCGGCGGGCGAGAGGGCCACCCCGGCCAGGGCGCCCAAACCAGCAACGCCTGCACCGGCCAGGAGGCCGCGCCGGCCCAACGACGAGGAAGGTCTGGAGGTTTGACGTGCCATGTGGGATCTCCTGTAACAATCAATCGCTGACGATGAAACTGAACTAATGTGACTCAGAATACACATCCGCTGTCTCGGTGGTGCAGGAATGCATGAAATGTGACGAGACCGGACTGCGTGCAGCCGTCAGAGTTGCACCATCAAGCACTTTTAGGGGAGTCATCAATGAGGCAGTGGCGTGGAGCTAAGTCTGTGCTGGCCGCTTGTGCCGTGGCTTTTCTGATGGTCAGTGGGAGTGTGATGGTGGCCGGGACTGCCCAGGCCTCAGTGTCCGCTGAAGTTGCCGTTCGCATCGAGGCGGGCCCACAAGTCAACCAACCGCTGGCGAATTCAGGGTGCTATCCCAGCGGGCTTTCCCGCAGCTACAGCGTGGTCACGTTCCGCACCACCACCTCGGGGACCGGAAGCTTCAGGGCTGCTGTGACGGCTCAAAATGGCGAGCTGGTGGCGGCGCTCTACGACGGTTCCTTCACACCCACCAATACAGTTGCGCGCTGCCTCAAACGCACTGTTGGTGCTGCTGCCGGTGACAGCGCCTCGATCCATTGGAGCGCCCCAGCCTCGGCGGATTCAACGGACGCCCACACGTGGTCACTGGTGGTTTTTGCTGACGCAGCCACAGCCGTGGATGCGTCTGTATCCCTGACCAGCAACGGGACCGTGAGCATTGAGGGCCAGCCATTGACTTTGCTGGCCGAGGACTTGGCCGATGCCGCTGCGGGACAACGCTACGAAGGCACCGTGGCGAGCATCAACGGGACGCCGCCGTACAAGTATTCCGGCACGGGCTTTCCAAGCGGGTTGGCTATCGACGCGCTCACGGGCGCCATCAGCGGCACCCCCGCCGCGGGAGGCGCCTTCATGCCGGTCGTTACCGTTACAGATTCAGCAGCCACGCCAGTCACAGCATCCAAGACCCTGCCCTTGATAGTGGTTGCCGAGGCTCCGCCCACAACCCCCGCGCCCACAACCCCCGCGCCCGCAACCACAGCGCCGGCAACCACAGCGCCGGCAACCACTATTCCGGAAACCACTGTTCCCTCCACAACGCCACCGGCGGAGACAACGCCGGCAGCAACATCATCCGCGCCCACAATTCCGGCAGAAACCGCTCAACCGCCCACAACCCGGGGTGCAACAGAATCGGGGGCAAACAGCCCGGCGGGGGCAGCCTCGGCTGCAGGGGCCGGCACGGGGAAGCTCCCCACGACAGGCTCCACAGTCCTGGTTACGGCAGCCGCGGGGTCAATAATCCTTGCCGCGGGACTTGTCGTCACCGGCGGAATCAGGCGCGGAAGGGCTCGCCACAGCTAGCGCTCGCGCTGAGGGGACCGGCCCTCCCGTACGGTGAGGGTTTAGTCACTTTCATTCGGCGGCCCTTACCGGTCCCGCAGCTTGGCAATTAGACTATGAACGCGGCGCTTAATTAGCGCTTCCGTGCGTAACCTTTGTATCTCTAGATGTTGCGATTCACAGTTCGGAAGGACTTCTTTCTTGGCTAATTCAAGCGCCACCCGCCCATTCCGTGTCGCCATCATTGGCTCCGGCCCGGCGGGCGTTTATGCGGCAGATATCTTGACCAAGTCTCAGGAAGTGGCTGGTGGCGATGTTCAGGTCAGCATCGACATCTTTGAATCGCAGCCGGCACCCTATGGCCTGATCCGCTATGGCGTTGCCCCGGACCACCCCCGCATCAAGGGGATCGTGAACGCCCTGCACAAGGTGCTGGACAGGGGAGACATCCGGTTCTTTGGCAACGTCACCTACGGACGGGATCTGCTCCTGAGTGATCTGCAGTCCTGCTACGACGCGGTCATCTTCGCCACGGGTGCCACCAAGGACGCTGTCCTGGACATCCCTGGTGTTGACCTTCACGGCTCCTACGGTGGCGCCGATTTTGTCTCTTGGTACGATGGCCACCCCGATGTGCCGCGCACGTGGCCGCTGGAGGCCAAGGAAATCGCCGTCATTGGCAACGGCAACGTGGCCCTGGATGTGGCCCGGGTGCTCTCCAAGCACGCCGAAGACATGCTGGTGACCGAAATCCCGGAGAACGTCTACGCCGGTCTGGTGGAATCGCCCGTGACGGATGTCCACATTTTTGGCCGCCGCGGTCCTGCACAGGTCAAATTCACCCCGTTGGAACTGCGCGAACTCAGCCACTCCCGCGACGTGGACATTGTCCTCTATGAAGAGGACTTTGACTTCGATGAGGCATCCGACGCAGCCATCAAGAGCAACAACCAGATCAAGACCATGGTCAACACCTTGACCAACTGGCTCGCGGAAGACCACGACGAAAACCGTGTTCCGGCGTCGCGCCGTCTGCACTTGCACTTCCTGCACACACCCGTGGAGATCGTTGGCACGGACGGGCGCGTGTCCGGGATCCGTTTTGAGCGCAATGAGCTCGACGGCACGGGCAACGTCCGCGGCACCGGCGAGATGCTGGACTACCCGGTCCAGGCCGTCTACAGGGCCGTGGGGTATCTGGGCTCGGAGCTGCCCGAGGTCGATTTCGATGCCCGCAAGGGTGTTATCCCGAACGACGGCGGACGGGTGTTGGGTGCCGACGGAACCCAGATTCCCGGCATCTACGCCACCGGCTGGATCAAGCGGGGGCCCGTGGGCCTGATTGGGCACACCAAGGGAGATGCCTTGGAAACCATTGGCTGCCTTCTCGAGGACCGCCTCACCCTTCCCCAAGCCCAGCGCCCGGGCGAGGATGAGATTGTCCAGCTGCTGGAAGCTCGCGGGGTGGACTACACCACCTGGGAAGGCTGGAACAAGCTCGATGCCCATGAAAAACAGTTGGGCGCGGCCGCCTCGGAGGCCGGTCCCGTGCAGCGCGAGCGCGTTAAGGTGGTTGACCGCGACGAGATGGTGAACATCTCCAAGTAGGTAGATACTCCGCAATTCTGATGTGCCCGAGAATCCGTCAAATATGAACTAGTTCACATTTGACGGATTTTCTCGTCATAAACAGTGGCGGCAGCACTCTCACCCTATGACCAGCCGAATTCCCGGTTGGCGTCAAGGTGAAAGTTGATTGCTACTCATGACGAGAAAAACCCTTTGGCGGGGGCACAAAGTTGCCGGTGCGGTGGCTGCCATTGCAGTGGCCGGAACCATGGTGGCAAGCGCATTGCCCGCATTGGCCAGCACCACGGCCGCTCCCGCCAACATTTCCGCCGAGGCAGCGCCAGCCGTGTCTCCCAACCCCGAACTTCCGCAACGTTGCGGCCTGAATCTGGCCATGGTCTTTGACATGTCGTCGTCCATGACCAATGACGACGTCAAGGGCGTCAAGTCGGCAAGCACCGCAGCCGTTGCTGCACTGCAAGGTACAGGTACTACCCTGGGCGTCTACAGCTTTGCCACCTTCGCAACGCAGCAGTTGGCGCCAACCTCCCTGGCCACCGGGCAGGGAACAGACAGCGTGAAGGCGAGCATCGACGGGCTCGTCCGGCCCGGCGATTCCCAGGCCTGGTTCGGCGGCACCAACTGGCAGCAGGGCCTGAACATTGTCCCCACCGACGGCTACGACGGCGTGATCTTCTTTACCGACGGACTTCCCACCTTCTTTGGTCAAACCCCGCTCAATGAAGAACAAAACGGTGCCAGCGGGAATGGTGGCACGGGCCAAGGCGGCGACAGCAACGTCATATCCTCCCTGGATGCTGCCATCCCCGAGGCCAACCGGCTCAAGGACGCCGGGACGCGGGTCATTGGTGTGGGAGTAAAGGGTGCCGATGCTGCCCGGCTGGCCCAGATCTCCGGCCCGAATGAGGGATCCGACTACTTCACCACCAACTATGACGACTTGGCGAAAATCCTGAAGGACATCGCCACAGCAGGATGCACTGGCACCTTGAACGTGAACAAGGCCGTTGAGGCCTTCGGCTCCACGAACACCACACCCGGCGAAGGCTGGAAGTTCGATGCCACACCCGCCAATGCCGCCGCATCCGTGCTGACCACCGGCGCCAACGGCCAGGCCGGCATTGCCTTGGACTTTCAAGCCAAACAGCCTGTCACCGTGACCATCAAGGAACGGCAGCAGCCGGGCTACACGGTGGTGCAAAACGGCGGCTACAACGCCGTGTGCACCCGTGACGGTGCGCCGCTGGCCGTGGCAAATACTAACGACGCCGGCAACGTTGGCTTCGAGGTCACCGCAGTGGCCGGCACCGTCACCTCCTGCACAGTGACGAACAAGGCCCCCGTCATGGCATGGACCATGGCCAAGACCTCTGATACGCAGGGCTTGGTCAGCCCGGGTGACACCATCAATTACACGGTTGAGGCACGCAACACCGGTGAGGGAACCGTGGATGGCATTTCCTTCCGTGACGACCTTACCGGCGTCTTCAAGGCTGCCTCATTTGTTGCCGGCTCAGCAAAACTCACAGTAGCCGGTGGTTCCCCAAGCAACGTGGCTGACCCCACTGCCAAGGTGCTGACTGCGGGGCCGTTCAGCCTGGCCAAGGGCACCACGGCAACCCTGAAATATCAGGTCACAGTCAATGACGATGTCTTCGGAGCAACCCTAACCAACTCGGTCACGGGGTCGGGTAAGGTTCCGCCCGCTGAATGTGTTGACGAGAAGCCCTGCACCACCACCCACATCGTCACACCCAAGCCCACCACGTCGGCGAGCGTATCCCCGAGTGCGACGCCGACCCAGAACGCGACGGCTACGACCAAGCCCACCACGCCTGCCGCAACGAGCAAGGCCGCAACAACCGGAACAGCGGGCGGCCCGACAGGGAGCGCGGCAACAGCCGTGGCGGACAAGGACTTGGCGCAGACCGGAGCCACGGCATTCCTGCCCTTACTTCTTGGTGGGTTGTTGACGGCCGGCGGTGTCACCATGCTGCTGCTTCGACGGATTCGCCGCACGCACTAGGAGTCACGGGTAAGGACTTCTAGGAGAAGTACGTTTTGCCGTCGCGGGCGGCCCACTGATGAACAGATGGGCAGCCCGCGGCATTGGTGGTTAAGGCAAAAAAAGTTTGTTCAAAAAGTTATCAATTGTCGCGTCATGATTCTCGGCTTATGCACTCACAGTGCAAAAGCAGTCCATGAACGTAGACTAATCATTCCTGCGAGCAGGCCTCAGCCAGCGTAGAGGGGACAAGTTGACTCGGAATCACGTTGATGAACCCGGCGAAGGTACTGGCATCACGCCTGCCGGTGATGAAGCGATGCTGCTTCAAGTGCGCGCCGGCAACACCGAAGCCTTTGCTGGCCTGTACGAACGCCACGTTGGCTCCGCCATGCTTACCGCGCGTGGATACGCCCGCAATCCCAGCGACATTTCTGATCTGGTGGCGGAGGCCTTCGCCAAGGTGCTGGAGAGCATCCAAGCTGGACATGGGCCCACCGTCTTCTTCCGCGCGTACCTGTTGACAACGCTGCGCCGCCTGGCCACCGCCAAACGGGTCGCGGATGAAAAAAATGTCCCCACGGATGACCTTGAAGCGGTCATGGAGGCTGCACCGCACAAGAACCCGGCCGTGGCGGCCTTCGAGACGGAGGTTGTGGGCAGGTCATTCCAGGATTTACCCGAGCGCTGGCAGGCAGTGCTTTGGTACTCCGAAGTGGATGGCATGACCCCGGCGGACATGGCCCCCATGATGGGCATCTCCGCCAATGCCGTGGCCGCCCTTGCTGTGCGTGCACGTGAGGGCCTGAAACAGGCCTACCTGCAAAATCATGTATCAACTGCCGAAGCCGGGTGCAGCTACTACGCTGGCAATCTGGGCGCCTACGCGCGTGGCGGGCTGACGCGGAGGCGCTCAGACAAAGTCGAGGCCCACCTGCAGGACTGTTTGCGTTGCACCGAAACGTTGCTGCATCTCAATGACGTGGGCGCGGGAATGCGGTCCATCATTTTCCCCGCGCTGCTGGGTTTCAGCCTTGCCGGGAAGGGCACCATCGGCGGCTCAGGCGTTGCCTTGGGCGTGGGAAAGCTGTCTGCCAACGGAGGCAAGGGGACGGGTGCCGTGGCGGGCGCCGTCGGCCCAGTTGGCGCGGCCGTGGCCGCCTCTGCGATTGGTCTGCTTCTGGTCGCCGCTGCGGTGGGCGCCGCCGTGTTGCAACCCAGCCTGAATGCTGGCAGCAATCCCGCCCCCATTGCCTCATCCATGGATGTGGAGAGTCCCGCAGGCATTGCCCAGCTCCCGGCCGCGCCAAGTGTCCGGGCCTTGGAGCCCGCGCCTCAGCCCACGGAGAGCCAGGCCGCTGGGCCGCCGCTGGGAAGTGGCCATGACGTGGGCCAAGGCGTCCAGCTGCCACCAGCCACATGGCGAGCATCGTTGGTCCCTACGGCGAGGCCTGCGCCATCGCCACGCCCAAGTCCGCACGCTCCCAGGCCGACTTTGACGCCGGATCCTGGCTCCCCGCCGTCGCCCACTAAAACAGCACCGTCACCAACCCCAGCACCAAGCCCAACGCCAGCACCGTCGCCAAGCCCAACGCCATCGTGGGAAGGCGGGAACATCTCGGCCTCGGCAACCATTTCGCGCTGGGGTTTCCCTACTGCAACGGTCCGGGTGAGCCTCACCCATGCCAGTGAGGAAGAACTTCGCAACGCCACAGTGTCCTTCACCATTTCCAAATATTGGGTGGAGCTGCCGCTGGGCATCAGCGGTCCAGACGGTTGGGAGTGTGTGGATGCCTCGAGCGCAATGCTGGGCCAAGTCATCTGCACCGCAGCCAGCTGGCAGCAGGGGGAGGCAAGTTTCGATCTGACGGTGCCAACCATGAGCATCATGAGCGGCTACCCCCTGGAGCTCGCGGCCGCTGCGACTGGCGCCGCCGATTTGAGCGAAACCCTGCTTTTCCCCCCTCCCAACTGACGTGTTCGACATGACACAACATGTCGTACGAAAGTCTCGAATAGTGAGACAAAGTTCAGTGAAAGTGATTATTCTGATAGTGATCGCTACTGTGGGCTAGTTGAAAATACCTGAAGATTAAGCGGTTTACATGAACTTGTTCAGAACTAAATCGATCGAGCATTCTCTAGCAGATGCCGACGAACCAGGCCACGGCCTCAAACGAACCCTCACCACTTGGGACCTGATGATCATGGGAATTGCCGTCGCCGTTGGCGCGGGCATCTTCTCTGTTGGCGCAAAAGCTGCGGCTCATCATGCCGGACCGGCCGTCACCATTTCCTTCGTTTTGGCGGCCATCACCTGCGCCTTGGCCATCATGTGCTACGCCGAATTTGCTACGGCAATTCCAGTCACCGGCAGCGCCTACGTGTTTACCTACGCCACAGTGGGCGAACTCCTGGCCTGGATCATTGGCTGGAACTTGATCCTTGAATTGCTCATGGCGGCCTCGGTGATTGCCAAGTACTGGGGTATCTACCTCAGTAACTTCTTTGAGGCAGTGAACCTGGACATTCCCTCAAACTTCGCGTTGGGTCCGGTGACAGTGTTCTGGGGGCCGCTGGTTGTTGTTGCTGTCTTCACGTTCATTCTTGTCATGGGCACCAAACTTGCTGCCCGCATCAATAACGTCTTCACCCTGATCAAAATTGGGATCGTCCTCTTTGTGATCGTGGTGGGTTTCTTCTACGTCAAGGTGGAGAATTACCAGCCGTTCGTTCCGCCGTCCCAGCCGGCAGTTGTCACTGACACCTCCTGGCAGGTCCAGCCGTTCCTGTCATTGCTGACCGGCGCCGACCCGTCCATGTACGGCTTTGTTGGCATTGTCTCCGGTGCGGCCCTAGTGTTCTTTGCCTTCATTGGTTTTGACGTTGTGGCCACCAGCGCCGAAGAAGTGAAGAACCCTTCCAAGACCCTGCCCCGCGGCATCTTTGCCGGCCTGGCAGTTGTGACAGTCTTGTACATCCTTGTCACCCTGGCCGTCACCGGAATGGTGTCCTACAAGGATCTGGCCCAGGTTGCTGATCCATCGCTGTCCACGGCGTTCTCGCTGGTGGGTGCCGAATGGGCCGTCGTCATCATCTCCCTGGGTTCCCTCATTGGCCTGACCACTGTGATCATGGTGCTGCTTATGGGCTTGGCCAGAGTCATGATGGCCATGAGCCGCGACGGCTTGCTGCCTCGTGGATTGAGCAAGACCTCTGACCGCCACGCAACGCCCGCGCGGACACAAATCCTCAGTGGCGTTTTTGTTGCCATCTTGGCTGGTTTCACGCCGGTGGAACTGTTGAGCGAAATGATCAACATTGGCACCCTCAGTGCCTTCGTCATGGTGAGTATTGGCATTTTGGTGCTTCGCCACAAGCGCCCGGACCTGAAGCCCGCATTCCGGGTTCCCTTTGGGCCGGTGATTCCCGTCCTTTCAGCCGTGCTGTGCATTTACCTGATGCTGAATCTGGCAACGCTGACCTGGGTATTCTTCGCCGTTTGGGTTGCCATTGGCTTGGTGTTTTACTTCAGCTACGGGCACTGGAACTCGCGTCTGCGTCGCGAAGAAGCGCTCGCGGCAGCCGAGAAAACAGGCGCGCCGCAGCTGTAACTGAGTGTGCCAAAAAACTGGCTGCCCCCATCCGACCCTTTCTTAGGGGACATCCGGTATCGTTTTGACGAAATTGGGTATTCGGCTGGGGGCACCAAATGGAGACAGTTCGGTTCGTCATTGAATTGCTGGTGGTGTTGGCTGCCATCGTCATGGGCACCAGGGCCAGCGGGGTTGGCTTGGGCCTGTGGGGCGGTGCTGGTGTAGCCGTGCTGGTGTTCATCATGGGCCTTCCGGTGGGCTCACCGCCGGTGGATGCCCTCCTGATTGTCATGGCCGTGATCGTTGCCAGCGCCACCATGCAGGTGGCTGGCGGCATCGACTGGATGGTTTCCATTGCTGCGAAACTCATTGCAGCGAACCCCAAACGGATCACTTTCATAGCGCCGTTGGTGTCCTTCCTCTTCGCTGTGGGGGCCGGTACAAGCAACATCCTGTACCCGCTCCTGCCGGTAATTTCTGATCTTTCGTACCGCAACGGGGTGCGGCCCTCACGCCCGCTTTCGCTGTCAGTGGTTGCCACCGGTGTGGCGCTGGCCTGCAGCCCCGTTTCTGCCGCGATGGCAGCCATGGTGACCCTTACGGCCGTTGGGCCCTACAATTTTGAGCTCATTGACATCATCAAGGTCACCTTCCCGGCAGCCTTGATAGGCATAGTTGTTGCAGCGTTCGTGGTCAACAAACTGGGCAAGGAGATTGAAAACGATCCCGAGATCCAGGCCAAGATCGCCGCTGGGGTCCTGGCAGCACCGGGCGCCGGCGGACACGCTGCTGAGGTTCAGGTCACCGTCACGAAGGCTGGCCGTAATGCTGCGTTGATCTTCTTTGTGGGCGTTGCCGCCATTGTTGTCTTTGGGCTGTGGAAGGACCTCCGGCCCGCCGATGCGGACGGTCAACCCATGGCCATGACCCCCATGATCGAGGTCATCATGCTTCTGGTCGGCACCTTGATCCTGCTCGTCTGCAAGCCCAAGGTGTCCGAGGTTCCCGGCACCACAGTATTCAAGGCGGGCATGGTCTCAGCCATTGCGCTCTTTGGCCTGGCCTGGCTGACGGACACATTCCTGAGCGCCCACAAGGATCAGATCGCCTCAGGTGTGGGGGCGCTGGTGCAGCAAGCCCCCTGGATCTTCGCCCTGGGCGTGTTCCTGGTCTGTGTGCTCACCACCAGCCAATCCACGGCTACAAGAACTGTGGTGCCCATTGGCCTGGCTGCGGGAATGGCCCCGGCCCTCCTCTCAGGAATGTGGGCAGGCGCCTTTGCCGGCATCTACCTGCTGCCCACCAATGGTTCACAGATTGCCGCGGCAAACTTTGATACCAGCGGTTCCACCAAATTGGGAACCAAACTCTACGATCACTCCTTCTTCATTCCCACGCTGGTGCTTGCCGTGGCCACCCTGATTCCCGGGGCGATCCTGGGAGCGATCCTCAGTTAGCCGGCGGCGGGGGACTACTCCGGACGAGCCGCCAGGTAGGCGCGGAACTCGTCCCAGCTGTTTTTGCAGGAACGCGCCACGTGGGCTGTCCAGGCCTTGTCCTCCTCGGGCCAGTCGACGCCCGGCCGCTGCAGCGCGGCAGTGGCTTCAGCACCGAGCAGGTATTCCCGAAGGAACTCCGCCTGGACAGCGCCAAGAGCAATGTGGCTGGCTCCAGCCGGACGGCGGAAGGTTGAATCCGTCAATTCGCGGAACAAGGCGCCGGAGGCGATGATCTCCTGACTCCCCAAATAGGGCTTGTTCAGGGCCACCGCTGCTGGGTCCGGGACCTGAAAACCCAGCCTGTGGCATTCGGCGAGGATCCGGAGCATGGCCGGATCCATTGTGACAACGTCTGTTCCTCGAGGCTCACCCTTCGCGTCCCCCCGGTTGGACAAGGCCACTACCTCCGGGAGTCTGTCCGCTTCGGCCCGCTCCACATTGACTGCCCCCTCCCGGGTGGTCGTGTGATTCATGGTGTCGTGAAATGACAAGGTGAACACGTGCCCCGGGATGCCGCTGCTGGCTGCACGCGCCGTTGCGGACTCCACCACGGCGCCGCGCAGGCTGTCGCGGGTCGACTCGTACACTTCCAGTCCGCGGTGGGCCACCTCTTCAAAGACGTCAACCATGTGCTGGAGCTCGGCGTCACTGGTGGGAACCTTGAGCAGCGGGTAAAACGAGAAGGTGACGGGACGGATGGTGTCCACGCCACCGAGGTCCACCTTGTTCCAGGTGCCGGCCGCACGGACACGTTCAAATGCCTCCCGAAGCTGAGCCCTCAGATCGGCGGGCCTGGCCCGGTTCGGATCCCGCAACAAGCGGGGGTGCGGGTTCTGGACGTAAACAATGTTCGGATCCGCCGCCGCCCAGGCCTGACAGACGGGACCGGTGGTGCGGTCGCTGTAGTCGAATTGAAGGCGGTGGGTAAATTCCGGGGCCAGGAACTCCACGAGTTCTTCGGGGACGGCATCCCCCGCATGGGGCGTGGAAACCACCAGATCGGCAGCCGCAATGGCATCTTCCAGGGTCCTCCCGTTGTCCTTACCCTGGTAGTACGTGATGTCCGCACTTGAAAAGGTTGTCCCGGCTGGAATTACCACGGGGGAGCCATTGGCTTGCGAAGTGGACAGAGCTGACATGGGAATGACCGGACCTTCCATAAAGGGCGGAGAGAAGTGTTTTGAGCCTACCGGTGCGTACAGTCGCTGGAAAGTGTTTGTGCAGCACGCCTGCTTTTGTGTCAGGCTGGCTGTGCGGAACCGGCAATGTCCGCCCAGTGGACGACGGGGATCAAGGAGAACTGATGGTGCAGGAGCGGGGCATTGCCAACATAGCGCCCGAATCCGTCATGTTGGCGGGGGCGGGCCGGGCCATCCTGCTGCAGCTGGCCAACCCGGGAGTTGGGTATGGGGTTGCGCATCATTCGCACTTCGCGAACAATCCGCTCCGTCGCCTGCACGGGACGTTGGGCTACATTTACGCCCTCACCAACGGCACTCAGGAGCAGCGGGCAAATGTGGTCCGGCAGGTGCTACGGGCACACAGCGGGGTGAGCTCGGCGGCGGCCAGCACTCACCCGGCCTACGACGCACGGGATCCGCGGCTGCAATTGTGGGTTGCTGCAACACTGTACGACTCCGGCATGCAGGTCTACAGCCTGGTCTTCCCAGCGCTGTCTGCGGCAGAGGCCGAAGCCGTCTACCTGGACTACGGTGTGCTGGGAACGGCATTGGGGATGCCCGCCGAGTTGTGGCCCGCCTCAACGGCTGACTTTAACCAGTACTGGGACAGTCACGTGAACCTGCTTCGTGTTGATGCGACCATCCGTGGGGTGGCCAACGAGATGCTGGCGGCCAGGAACGCGCCCCGGTGGATCAAAGCGCTCATGCCACTGGCACGCTTTCTCACTGTAGGGCTGCTGCCTGCACCAGTTAGGGAGCAATACCATTTTCGCTGGACGCAGCGGCAGGAGCGCGCATTGCAAGCCTTCCTGTGGATGCTCCGTTGCGCCGTCAAAGTTACCCCGGCCCGGCTGCGCCATGCCCCCATGCGCTATTACCTCAGGCGTATTCCCGGATAGCCCGCAGCTACGGGGCAGCGTAGCGAACCACCCAATCCACCAGGGGGCGCAGCTGCTCCCAGTGGCCGGCCACGTGCTTGCCTGCGTCCACGCTTTCAAGCCAGTCAGGTATTCCCAACGCCATGGAGGCGCTGAGAGTCTTGTGTTTGAGTAGCTCGGCCCGCCCGTGGTCCTTGGGGAAGCCCCTCGGGACAGTCTTGAGGGTCTCACCCTCAATGCTGAAACCGGAACCGGAAAGCCCGGCGAGGATGGCCGCCAAAGCGTTTCCGCTGACCGTTGCATCCACTGCCGCGCGGTAGCGAGACAGCTGGGCGGGGGAGAAGGAATGGTAGCCGCCACCCATCAGCAGGCCGTCGGCACTGAGCTGCAGATAAAAGCCCACACCCTCGTGGTTAGACAGAAACATGCCCTGCGCCGTCTTGTAGGGCGTCTTGTCCGTGCCGAACCGCACGTCCCGGTAGGGCCGGAACAGCTTGGCCGCACCAAATCTGGACTCTAGCGAATCCGCCAGCGCCTGCAGCGGGAGCCGCACATCGGCGTCGTACGTGTCCTTGTGCTCCACCCACCAGGCCTTGTTGTTGTTGTTTTCCAGTGCTGCGTAGAACTCCATTGCTGTTGCTGGAATGCCCGTAAAAGTGTTCATGGACCGAGCCTAGGGACACGGCGGCGAGGGCGCCAGGGGTAGCGCGGCCATGGTGCATATGTACGGGCCGAATCGGGGCTGTGCAGGAATTAATCCAATATTAACCCAGCCTTACTGGACTGAGTCCAGAAAAGCTGCCATGATGGACCCATGGTTGAAGAACGGGCGCTGGAGGAGATGTTGCGGGCAGTTTCACTGCGCGTGACCCGGCCTCGCGTTGCCGTTCTTGCTGCAGTCAACTCTCATCCGCACGCCGATGCCGACACCATTATTGGTGCCGTGCGGGCTGTTCTGGGCAGCGTGTCCAAACAGGCCGTGTACGACGTGCTGGCGGCACTGGTGGAGGCCGACTTGGTGCGCCGCATTGAACCGCAGGGCTCTCCGGCCCGCTTTGAAACGCGGGTGGGGGACAACCATCACCACGTGGTGTGCCGCTCCTGCGGGAACATTGCTGACGTGGACTGCGCCGTGGGCGAAGCTCCATGTTTGCATGCCTCCAACAGCCACGGATTCGTCATTGACGAGGCCGAGGTCATCTACTGGGGCATGTGTCCGGACTGCACAGCCAAAAGACTTGTGAATCAACAAAATCCGACTATCACTAGGAGCGAATAGCAAATATGACTATCGAAAACACCTCCCCGCTGACCACGGCCGCAGGCGCCCCGGTTGCCAACAACCAGGACAGCATGACAGCTGGCCCCCGCGGCCCCATGCTCCTGCAGGATGTTTGGTTCCTGGAGAAGCTGGCCCACTTCAGCCGCGAGGTCATCCCCGAGCGCCGCATGCACGCCAAGGGCTCCGGCGCCTTCGGCACCTTCACGGTGACCAACGACATCACCAAGTACACCAAGGCTGACATCTTCGCCGAGGTGGGCAAGAAGACGGAAATGTTTGCCCGTTTCTCCACCGTGGCCGGCGAACGCGGCGCTGCCGACGCCGAGCGCGACATTCGCGGCTTCTCGCTGAAGTTCTACACCGAAGAGGGCAACTGGGATCTGGTGGGCAACAACACCCCCGTGTTCTTCTTCCGCGATCCCCTGAAGTTCCCGGACCTGAATCGTGCAGTGAAGCGCGATCCCCGCACCAACATGCGCAATGCCGAGAACAACTGGGACTTCTGGACTAACCTGCCCGAGGCGCTGCACCAGATCACGATCGTCATGTCCGATCGCGGCATCCCGGCCAGCTACCGCCACATGCACGGCTTCGGCTCGCACACCTTCTCCCTGATCAACGCCGCGGGCGAGCGTTTCTGGGTCAAGTTCCACCACATCACCCAGCAGGGCATCAAGAACCTGACCGACGCCGAGGCCGGTGCACTGGTTGCCGCGGACCGCGAGTCCAGCCAGCGCGACCTCTTTGATTCCATCGAAAACGGTGACTTCCCGAAGTGGAAGCTTATGGTGCAGATCATGCCCGAAGCCGATGCTGACACCTACAAGTACCACCCGTTTGACCTGACAAAGGTCTGGTCCAAGAAGGACTACCCGCTGATCGAGGTGGGCGAGTGGGAGTTGAACCGCAATGCGGAGAACTACCACGCCGATGTTGAGCAGTCCTCCTTCACCCCGGCCAACGTAGTTCCGGGCATCAGCTTCTCCCCTGACCGCATGCTGCAGGGCCGCTTGTTCTCCTACGGTGACGCAGCGCGCTACCGCCTCGGTGTGAACCACCATCAGATCCCGGTGAACGCGGCGCGCAACAACGTCAACACCTATCACCGTGACGGTGCGGGCCGTGTTGATGGCAACCAGGGCCGCACCCCCGGCATCGAACCGAACTCCTACGGCCGCTGGCCCGAGCAGCCGGCCTACGCCGATCCGGCACAGGCCATTGGCGCCGTTGCTGACCGTTTCAACTACCGCGAAGACGATGCCAACTACTTTGAGCAGCCAGGCATCCTGTTCCGCGAAAAGATGACGCAGGAGCAGCGCCAGGTGCTCTTCGAGAACACCGCGCGAGCCATCGACGGCGCCTCGGCGGCCACCGTTGAGCGCCACATCTTCAACTGCACCCAGGCCGATCCGGCCTACGGTGAGGGTGTCCGCAAGGCCATCGAAGCCCACCAGGCGTCCAAGGCTTAGTCCCCGCGCCCTCCCAAGACGGAGCCGCTGGCGCGCCTCCGTTTTGGGTCCCTCGGGCGCGTGGGCCCAGCCACGTACGACGGCGGCACGTGCCTTTCGCTTCGCAGCGAAGGGCGGGTGCCGCCGTCGCACTTTAACATTCGTCGCAGCCTGCCGAACGTACAGTAGATGCCGATCCGGGGGCCCAACATCGACCACAACTGTACGTTCGGCAGGCTAGGGGAGCAGGTGTTCGCGGCCGAACATGGCGGCAGCGGCACGTGCCGAGGGGGTTCCGGCGTCGAGATCGGCCCCTGCGGCAATGAGCAGGGCAACCACCTCATCCTCGCCCTTGAAGAGTGCGCCGGCCACGGGGGTCTGGTCGCGGCCATTGCGCAGATCGGGATTGGCGCCCCTGGCCAGCAACAGGGCCACCGTTTCGGCCTGGCCACTGTAGGCGGCGAGCATCAAGAGCGTGTTGCCCGCGGAATCTGTCTGGTTGAGGTCGAAGCCATGGTCCAGGAATTCCGTGAGCTGGGCGCTCTCGCCGGCGCGGGCAAGGTCCATGGCCAGTGCTACGAGGCGCTGGGTTTGGCCGTCATCGAGGGTGCCGTCAGTGGCGGCGTGGTCTTGGGGTGCTGGTTCGTGGCTCACCCCTCCAGCCTAGCGGCACAGGGGTCCTTGGCTAGTGGAGGGCTAGTGGAGCGGGCCGGGGGAGGCCGGTGGGCGTTAGGCCCAGCTGCGGGCAGATCCAGAGCCCCCGCAAGAACAAATTCCGCCACCGGATTACGGGACCCACCATGGCGGCGGCCAAAAATGTTGATGGTCGCCTCGCCGCCATCACCCATCCCGACCGGGCCGCCGCCATCCCACTGTTCACAGGCCCACAAGGTGGCGCCCGAAAAGGGCGGATCGGCGCGGGTGAGCAGGGATTCCAGGGTGGCGGCAAGTTCCAGGATCCTTTCAACTCCCAAGTTCCTCAGCATGACTGAAGGGGGTTCCGGGGCGGTGGTCCAGTGTGAGCCGCCAAGCTGAACGATGCGGAATGCCCCTGATGGCAGCGCGGGCGGCGGGGTCTCCGGGACGTCAAGGCTGTGCAGGGCCTGCCGCAATGCAGAGTCAGCGCCCGGTGTTACAGCTTCAACAAGCCGGTCATGGGCGGGGGGCCGCAAGATGCTGGAGGGTGCCGGAAGTTCGTCACCCTCCAGGAACACGTGCACGGTAGGCGTTGAGGTTTCTGCCACCGGCTCCCCGATGGCATCCCCCACCGGCTGCCAGTTCAGGGACACATAGATATGGCCGCGGACAGGGCCGTGAAGGTATTCCGTTGCAGCAATGAGTCGGCGGTAGCACTGCAACAGGTCGCCGGCGGAATCACTACCAAATGCCAGGGCCGGATCATTGAGCCGGATGACAAAGTGCCCGGTGGTCAGGGCAGCTTTGGGCCGGCGGATGCCCCAAAATGTCGAAGCAAACAATTGTTCACGCACTGCTGCCATGCCGATCCTCCATCCCGGACACGAGGTGAAAGCATATCCCACATAAGGCCGTTGCCCCGCGGTGATGATGGCGCCGTGACGGCCGGTGACACCAGCCCCGCCCTGGCACCCAATGCGGCACACAATGCTGGCGAGTAGGACAGAATGGAAGCATGCGACTGATCTTGATTAGGCACGGCCAAACCCCCAACAACGTCCTGGGCCTCTTGGACACGGCAGTGCCGGGGCCGGGTCTGACATCCTTGGGCGGGCTGCAGGCGGAGGCGCTGGTGGATGCCCTGGCAGGTGAAACCATTGACGACCTGTACATTTCAAATCTGACCCGCACAGCATTGACGGCCGCACCCTTGGCTGCCGCGCGCACGCTCACCCACACCGTCAAGACCGGATTGCGCGAAATTAGCGCTGGCACCTTGGAAATGAAGGGCGATAGGGCTTCCGTTGAGGCGTATCTCCTGACCCTGAAATCATGGCTTACGGGCGATCTTGAGGTCCGCATGCCCGGCGCTGAAACGGGCCGGCAAGTGCTGGAACGCTTTGATGCGGTGGTTGCGGAAGCGGCCACCCTGCGCGGCGACGGCACTGTTGCCATGGTCAGTCACGGTGCCATGATCCGGTTCTGGGCAGGCTACAGGGGCATCAACCTCGACTGGTCGGATGCCAAATATCATGACCTCTCCAACACAGGAATTGTCATCCTGGAAGGTGAGCCAACCCCGAGCAGCAGCCCGGGAGGGTGGGAGATCCGCGCGTGGCATGGCTCACCGGCCGGCGGGCTCAAGGGCCTGGAAGAAGACGGACCCACAGCAGAACTGACAGCAGAGGCCATAGTCAACGGACATGAAAACGGCTAAGAACTCCCCAACACACCCCGGTGGGGTACCCGCACCGTTGGAGGCGATGACCTCCGCAGTGGCCCCCACCAACGAATCCACGCCGTTCAGCACAGTAAATCTGTGGCGCATGAAAGGGATCAGCTGGGTTTGGCTGGCCACGGCTGCCATGTGCATTGCCCTGCTCGCCGTGGGGGCGCCACTGAACATGAACCTGTACGGCATGTCGCTGCCCTTTGGACTGGGCCTGACAATCCTGCACGTGGCATCGCTGGGCCTCACGGCGGCCAGGCCGGTTGCCGGGGTGCTGGTCTCCATCATTCCGATGACGATTCTGCCGTTGGTTTCCATTCCCGTGGGCGCAGCGCCCATGCCCTTCAGCGTGGTGGCGATCGTTACACAAGTTCTTGTCATCTGTGTGGCTGGCTTGCGCGCCCACTGGATGGTGGCGGCAGGTGCCTGGCTGGCCAGCGTTATGGTGGGTGTTGTTTCCAACTACCTGACCCTGGGCGGGGTCCAGTCCGACGGCGCGCAAAACAATGTGGTCATTTTTGCTGCCGTGTCTGGCGGGCTCATGGTGGCTGCCGTGGTGGCCCAGCAATGGCAGCACCTGCGCGCGGAGCTGGCAGCCGAACGCACTGTAAGTGCGGAGGAGCAGTCGCGGCGCCGTCTCGCGGAGGAACGCACCCGCATTGCCCGCGAACTTCACGACGTGGTGGCTCACGGCATGTCGGTGGTGGTGGTGCAGGCAACCACCGCCAGCTACCGTCACGCAGGCCTGAGTGATGAGCTGAAACAGGAATTTGATGACATTGCCGCCAACTCACGCCGTGCCATGACGGAGATGCGCAGCATGCTCGGTTCACTGCGGAACGCCGAGGCTGGCCGTGAGCTGGGGCCACAACCCACCCTGGACGATCTGCCACAACTTTTTGCCTCGGCCCGCTCTGCGGGAGTGCGCATCGCCGAACCCGCGCTGTCCGACGTCGAACATCATGAAATTGGTGAGATCATTGCCCTGACCACCTACAGGATTGTTCAGGAAGCGTTGAGCAATGTCATCCGGCATGCCCCGGGCGCCACCGTCCGGGTGGGTTTTGCGGTGCACAATGGCACCCTAACCGTTTCGGTGGTCAACTCCAGCTCAGCCGTGGGGGCCGTCATGGCGCAGCTGGACAAGGGTGCGCACGTGGGCCAGGGTCTCATTGGAATGCGTGAACGGGCGGCCATTGTGGGCGGCTCCGTGGTGTGTGTTCCCACGGCTGGCGGCGGTTTCAGCGTCACAGCCAAGCTGCCGCTGAGCGCTGGCACCTCAAACGCGGGAATGTCAGGCAAAGGAGGCGGCCAGCTGTGAGTATCAGGGTGCTTGTTGTGGATGACCAGGCCATGGTCCGGGAGGGGTTCGCCGCCCTTCTTGGCGCCCAGGATGACATTGAGGTGGTGGGCCAGGCCGAGAACGGTGCCCGCGCCGTGGAGATGGCGCGGGAGCACCGCCCGGACGTGGTGCTGATGGATGTCCGCATGCCAGTCATGGACGGCCTGGAGGCGGCCCGGCAGATACTCGCTGGCGCACCGCAGGAAGCTGAGAGCACTATTCATGTGCTGATGCTGACAACCTTCGATGTTGACGACTACGTCTACGACGCCCTGCGCCTGGGTGCCAGCGGCTTCTTGCTCAAGGATGCGCTCGCCGACGAACTGGTGGCGGCAGTGCGGATTGTGGCCTCTGGTGAAGCCCTGCTGGCCCCGTCGGTGACCAAGCGGCTGATTGAGCAATTTGCCGTTGCTGGCGCTAGGCCCGTGTTGTCCAGGGAACGTCTGGATGGGCTAACCGACAGGGAACTTGAGGTCATGACGTTGCTGGGGCGCGGCTTCTCCAACCAGGAAATTGCTGCGGAGCTGTTCATCGCCCAGCAAACGGTCAAGACGCATGTCAGCAAGATCCTGGCGAAGCTCGGGTTGCGGGACAGGGTCCAGGCAGTGGTGCTGGCCTATGACACGGGGCTGGTTGAGCCGGGCTCTTGAACGCCCCGCTCACTAGCTAAAAGGTGGAGGCTGCCGCTGGCTCTTTGGCCAGTTGACTCGGCGCGTGCCTGTCCGATGTGCCAGACATTTTGTTATCCATAACTTAATTGCTGGTACCGGTCTCATTTTGGCTCGCAATAGTGTTACTTTCTTCTCTAGCAGCTGATGGGGGCCAGCAGCTGTGGGCGGTGTCCTTGCGCCCGCGTTGGATCCTTTCGTCCTATCTGGACAGTGCGCTTCAAGCCACGATTTCTACGCTGGGTGCTGTGCTCACGGGTGCAGGCGCCCCTGACACCTAGGAACGCAGTGAAGAGAACCTCGCCTTTCAAAGGCCAAAGAAGTACCACCGGCAAAACAATCCTCGCAGGGGCAGTGCTCGCCGTTTTGGTGGGGTCCACACTGCCCGCCACCGCCGCACCCGCCGTTCCGCTGAACGCATCGGCGTTTGTGCTGGCTGCGGGAACTGCCGCCATTGACATCAGCGGTGTGAGCATCACCGGCCAACTCACCGACGTCACCCGCGATGTCCTGCTGAACCCCTACACCGTGGGCGAAAAGGTCAACTACACCTTCAAGGTGAGCAACACCCGCGCCCAGACGGTGACTGTTGTCCCGCTTTCCGGAAATTTTAAGCCGTTCATTCCAGCCGACGGCGGCGGAAACTGCCGCTACATAAACCTGCCGGCCGGTGCCAGCTACAACTGCACCACTGCCAAGCACACAGTCACGGCCGCCGACCTGGCCGCGGGCTACTTCAACACCACCACCTCATGGCAGGTGGGCGCCGAGAGCAAGACGCTGTCGACGCCGCCGGTGAACCTGCGTTCCGGTGCCGCAACGGCCGTTGGCCAGCTGAGCATTTCAGGAACGCCAGCCAACCCGCAACGCAACACAACAACCTCGCCGTATGTCGTGGGTGAGGCTGTTGACTACAACTTCACCATTCGCAACAACAGCACCAGTTCAGTAGAAGTGGCCACGGTTGCCGGTGCATTTGCGCCGTTCCTGTCCGCCGACGGTGCGGGCAATTGCAGCCAACCCAGCCTCGCCGCAGGGGCAAGCTACAGCTGCACCACGGCCAAGCACACAGTGACCCGCGAGGAACTGGACAGGGGCTACTTCCTGCCCATCACCTCATGGCGCGCGGACACGGCAACTGTTGCCGTCACCACCGATCCGGTCAAGCTCGGGACACCCTTGGTGGACCCCCTGGCCGGCTACCTGAACGCCGCCCCCGCCGACCGCGGGCTGGGCTTCCACGACGTTGACAAGACAGGGGCGCCGCGGGCCATCCGCAACGACCTGTCCGCCGGCGCACTGGGCGGCATGGTGGAATTTGCCCAAAACCTCACCGTCAACCCGGCCGGAAACGACGCCGCGGAGATGCCGGACCTGGTGGCCCAACGCCAGGCACTGTTGCTCTTCACGCCGTCGCAGGCCACCAGCAGCGTCAGCGTCGCGGCCAGCGTCAAGGGCGTTGCCAAGGGCGTGTTCACGCTCAAGGCCCCTGCCTCACTGCCCGAAACCGATGCGAACTTCCCGGCCGGACGCCCCTCGGTGGTGTATTCCAAGCGGGCGTGGAGCGTTGACCTGCCGTGGGATGTGGTTGTCCCCGGCCTGGCACTGACGTTCACGGCGGCCGACGGCGGCACCGGAACCCTCCCGGCGTCGAACATCACCATGGCGCCGCCGTCAGAACTTGTCATCAACAACATTGAACTGGGCATGCTGACCACGCCCAACATGAGCGGGGACCATGCGTTCATCAACAAGCCGGCGCAGGCTGCGGCCGACTACTTCCAGACCATTCCGGTGTCCAAGCTGGTCATGGCCAAGTATGAATCGGTGCAGCTGAACAAGGTCATCGTGGCCAACGGCAACGTCTACACCCCGGAGAATCCTTCCGTGACCAACGGCGATGTGTACTCGGGCGACATGCGCGAAAACGTGGGCAAGGCGCAGGTCTCCACGGGCATCAACCTGGCCAACTTTGGCCAGACCTCCGGGCCCATGAACCAGCAGCAGCCGTCCCTGTACAACCAACGGATCATCCACCATTCGGCCGGCCTCTACGCCAACGGTCGAGCCGAACACGGCCTGTCCGGCGGTAACGGCATGGCCACGGTGTACGCCACCAGCGGCAACGAACTCAGCCACGAGCTGGGCCACTCCTACGGACTGGGCCACTACCCGGGCCAGAACTCCTCGCTGCCCGGGGACGCGGCAACCATCAACGCCACCCACCACGCCGATTCCGGCTGGGGCTACAACGCCTACCGCGGCGCCCTGCGCAGCAACTTGCGCATGGGTGATTTCCAGCCCAACGGCGTGAGCATCAACAACCTGCCGTTCACACAGACCTTCGGCGGCGCCTACAACTACCTGGTGGATGCCATGTCCGGGGGCTGGGTTGAGAGTAAGTACTCGAACTACACCATGCACACCGGCTACAGCGCGGACAGGATCCAGGAATCGTGGGCCAACGTGGTTCCGGATCTGGCCTACCCCAGCGGCTACCGCAACTGGGATGCTGCCTCTCAGTCCTTCGTTGACGCCAAGGTGCTCAATCCCGCGTTCAGCTCGTTGCGCCCCACAGCCGTGGGGGTGCCGGTGGTGACACTGCTGGGCGGCTATGTGCCGGCCGACTCCACCAAGGCGGTGCTGTACCCGGCCTTCCGTTCCAACTGGGGCAATGCGTTCACCTACCCGGCACCGGTTCAGGACGCCCCGGCGGCCACCCGGGTGTGCTGGATGGACGTTGACTTCCAGAATGGATCCGCCAAGCAGTTTGCCCTCAGCGGCGGCGTCAGCGGTGTCCCCGTTGGCAACGCGCTGCAGTTCAATATCAACATTGCCCAGGCTGACAAGCCCACCGGCGCCCAGCTGTCCTGCAAGCAAAACGGCGTGACCAGCCAATACGGCAACAGGATCGACATCGCCACGGACAGCCCGGCCATGCCGGCAGCCGTGACGATTGGCCAGGACGCCGGCTACACGGCAGTGCGCGACGCCGAACTGCCGGCCCTGCAAACTGAGCTCGAAGCTCTTGCCGGCAGCAGCTTCCCCGTCCTGGGGCAGGCTTCGAAGGCTTCGTTGACCAGCTGGAAGGGCAGCCTGGGGCTCTTGAACCCGGCAGCCAAGACTGTTGCCGAGAAAATCCTCAGCATGGATGCGGCCGCTGCGAATGCGGAGAAGTTTGTGGGCTACTACCAGGACACCATGGCCACCCCCGCCACACAGGCCCGGTTCACGGAACTGCTCAGCAGTTCGGGTCTGACTCCCTCTACGGCCACCCCGGTGGTTCCTGCCGGTGCGGCCATCAAGGTTGATGTTGGCACCAATGGAGTTGCGGCCGGGCATTGCCTGAAGCTCTATACGAACGCCGACGGTTCGCTGGAGGCCCGTGTTCCCAGGGGGGACATGGTGGCCACCGAATGCACCGGCGCAGCCAATGAGAAGTGGGCCATGGATGCCCGCGGTGCCGTGCACAGCGTTGCCCGCCCGGATCTGTGCATCACCAGCACCAACCCGAGCAGGCCCAGCAATTGCGACGCCTCCAACGTGTCCCAGCAGTGGGTGTACCAGGCTGACGGCCATTTGAACTCGGTGGCCTCGCCGGGCTACTCGGTTGACCTGAACAGGGCCACCCGCCTGCCCATCCTGTACCAGACCTCGGGTGGCAGCAACCAAAAGTGGATGGGGCTGGCCGCCAGCACCGTGCCGGCTCTGGTTCTGCTTGACGCCGCGACCCTGAAGAAGCTGGGGGAGCTCGGCCTCTAACGTTAAGCAACTAGCCCGCAGAAATCGACGAAAATATGCGTTTTGGGCGCATTTTTCGTCGATTTCTGCGGGCCAGTTTGTTGTGAACGACGGCGCGCGCCTCCTCGGGTGCCTAGGCCGGGGGCTGGACCAGCTTGAACATGGCTCCCGTGCAATCGGTCAAACCGGCAATCCTGCCGTAGGGGGAGTCCTCCGCGGCGTTGATGACCGTGCCACCCAAGGTGAGGGCCAAGGCCACTGTTGCGTCGACGTCGTCCGTCTGGAAGTAAACCTGCCAGTTGGAAGGTGCCTCGTCCGGCAGGTAAGCTGCGGCGTCCATGATGCCGGCCAGTTCACGTTCGCCGGCCACAAGATTGGTGTAGCGGAATTCGGGGGTGTCGCTCATGACAGAGGTCTGCAGGCCAAAAATGTCCCTGTAGAAACTCACTGCGGCCGGGTAGTCCTTGCTGTGCAGTTCATGCCATGCGGCGGCGCCGGTTTCCTCGTGAGCCTGAAAACCAGTGTGGCCACCAAATTCCCACAGACCCACGGAGGCGCCGCTGGGATCGCCAAGCATGGCCATTTTTCCTTGTTCCGGCACATCCATGGGCTCCATGTAGGAGATGGCGCCGGCGTTGGTGGCTGCCGACATGGTCGCGGCAATGTCATCCACACGCAGGTAGGTGCTCCACATATCCGGGTAGCCCTGGCCGCCGTCCTGACTCTGCATGAGTCCGGCTACGCTGTTACCGTCCTTCAAGGCCGTGGTGTAGCCGCCATACTTCTCTTCATCCCCCACCTCGTAATTCCAGCCGAAGAGGGCAGTGTAGAACTCGCGAGAGCGGCTCATATCCGAGGTCATCAGGTCAATCCAGCACGGTGCGCCGGCGGGGAAATCTTGCGATGTCATGGCAGCTCCAAAATACACATTGTTGGCTAGGAAATTGTTGGCTAGGGACAAGGGAAGACTATGCCCGCAGGTGAGCTGCGGGCAAGGGCAAAAAAGCGCCCGCCCAATGAACACTTGCCCACTGTGCGGTGGGTGAGTTCTTCGGGCGGGCGCTTTGAATGCGCTGCATCCAGCCTGTGAGGCTAGCGCATGTTCACGAACTGCAGATCGGCGTCCTCGAATTTGCGCAGGAGAGCCATGACTTCCTGGAGGTCGTCGCGGCTCTTGGAGCTCACACGGAGCTCATCGCCCTGAATGGTGGACTTGACGCCCTTGGGGCCCTCGTCGCGAATCAGCTTGTTGATCTTCTTGGCGATGTCCTGGGCGATGCCCTCCACGATCTCAGCCTCGAGGCGGTATTCCTTGCCCGAGGCGTAAGGCTCACCGGCGTCCAGAGACTTCAGGGAGATGCCGCGCTTGATCAGCTTGGATTCGAAAACGTCCATGACGGCCATGACGCGCTCTTCGGAATTGGCCTTGATCAGGATCTTTTCGCCGCTGAAATCGATCTCAGCGCCGACTCCCTTGAAGTCGTAGCGCTGGACTACTTCTTTCTGGGCCTGGTGCAGCGCATTGGCCACCTCTTGCTTGTCGACCTTGCTGACGACGTCGAATGTTGACTCACTAGCCATGATTCCTCCATGTGCGTGGAAATTTGAGCGATTGATCTGGATACAAGCGTAGCGCCCGAGGGCCCCAAAGCGTGGGTCCCCGGCGGAGAGGGCCCCGCCGCGAGCTTGCGAGGGGTGGGAGCCGTTGGGGAGAAGCGAGGTTTAGGGGCGCTCACAGTTTCCTCAAAGGGTCTGTACTGCCCGTGCACATTTGCCATTGGCAGAGTTGACGTTGTTGAGACCGCCAGTAATGAGGAGGACCCATGGCCGCCAATGACCCAGTAGCGTCAGTGCCCCGCAACGAGCCCACACCGCAAGGTTTAGGAGAAAAAGTTGCCAGAGCCAAAGCCAAGCCCGCCAAGAAAACTGTAGGAGCAGCTGTAGGAACGGCTGTGGCGGCGGCAACGCTGGCGGCTGTGACGGTTTTGAGCGGCCCCTCGCTGTCTGGTGCACCGGCGTCGGGCCTGAATTCGGCGAGCATCGTCAGTTCGCCGCCCAACTCGGCCTCCTCGCGGATCGCCGGAGTGCAGCAGGATGTGGCACGGGCTGTGCAACTGGGACAAATAACCGCAGAGCAGGCAGCCTTCCTGGAAAACCAGATCGTGAAGCGGATCCAACTGGGCACCTCGGACGTGGTCTAGGCCCCAAACCGCCGCCCATTTCGCTTGCATGCGTTTTGGCGGCTTGTGAGCGGTTGCTGAACCGCCCACAAGCCGCCAAAGCGCACAGGTGCCGGAAAACCGCTGTTTTGGGGTCGAAGCTGGGCCGCTAGAGATCTCGATTCGGTTTTTCGGCAAAACCCTAGTACAGTTTTACTGCTCCCACTTGTTGGGGGCGAAAGTTGAACCTGATGTTGAGGTTTGACTGGCCATGGCAGATTACCCGAGCGGCCAAAGGGGGCTGACTGTAAATCAGCTGGCAACGCCTTCACTGGTTCGAATCCAGTATCTGCCACCATACGGGAAACCCGGAACCACAGCGAGAAATCGCTTCGGTTCCGGGTTTTTTGTGTTCTGTGCCGCTCACGCCGCGGGCGGAACTACAGTTAAGGTATGGAATACGTTGTGCCTCTGATTATTGTGCTGGTCGTCGTCATCGCTGCGGTTCTCGCGACCAGAATCCTTGGGCGCCGGGGCCGGGCAACCTCGCCGGCGGGCGCCGCTGCGGCCAAGACCGGCACGCCGTCACGCCGTGGCAGGGAGGCAACGCGGGAGGAGGCCGAGGAGGCTAGTGCCAGGCTCACCCCCGAGGTGCACCGGGTCATCTATTCCTTGATAGCCCAGAATCAGGTGCTCAATGCCGTTAAGGAATACCGCAGGGCCACGCGCCTGAGCCTGGGCGAATCGGTGGCTGCCATCGCCGCGCTGGCACAATTCCCTCAGCCGTCACCGGAACAGGCAAAGGCGGAAGCCGCACTGACGGTGGATGACATCATCAACGCCGCCCCGCAGCCAGCCGCCGTGCAGGAGCCGGCAATCGTGGAGCAGCCAGCAGCCGGGCAGGAACCGGCAATCGTGGAGGAGCCAGCCGCCGTGGAGGCGCTGACTCCGGAGGTCAACGCCGCTCCGGTTGCTGGCAGCAAGTACCGCTACCGGGCCATCGTGGCCCACGGCGACGAGGTCCGTGAAGTGGCCAGCACCCGCCTGAATGAAGAGATTTTCAGCCAAATCCGCGCTCTGGCCCTTGCTGGCGACCACGACGGCGCAGCCCGCCTTCTGTGCAGCCATGCGGACATCGGTGTTGCCGAGGCAAGGGAGTTTGTGTCAATGATTGAACCGAACCCGTAACCTCCAGCGCGGCGCAGCGACGTAGTGTTCATGAATTTTCCGCCCGGCTGGATCGAGTGGGGCGTTGCATTCACGCCATAAGTTTCTGCTCTAACTCCTTGGGGAAAAAAGAAATCATCCGCTAGCGGTCCCACTCAGGGCCTGCGCCGACGCGTCCTTGTGACCCTGACGGCCTTGGCTCTGGTGGTCCCGATTGTCAGCATCCCCGCGAACGCCAGGCTGCCACGCCGGCCTGGCGGGTTGCCAGCTTCTCTGCCAGCCCTGCCACAGTGTATTTCGACGCTGACGGGTCCACCCCCAACAAGGCCGTACGGACGTTCAAGAGCAATTCCACCTGCTACCTGAAGACAACATTTGCGGCTTCTGTTTCCGGCAAGTGGTCCGTCCGGTGGGGCACGCAGGGGAGTGTTGCTGCGGCGTCGAGCGTACAGGCCTATGTGAAGGTTGTGCCGGCGCCCAAGCCAACATCTGCAAAACCGGCTAGCAAGTGGCGCTGCCCCGCGTGGGCGCCCATCAAGGGCGACGCCCCCAGTAAGATCTACCACCTCAAGGGGCAGCGCTTCTACGTGAAGACCACCCCTGAAATTTGCTTCTCAACAGAAACCGCGGCGAAGGCTGCCGGTTACCGCAAGTCGAAGGTCTGAGCCTTCCCGTACGGCAACAAAAACGCCCGATTCCATGACGGAATCGGGCGTTTTTTGTTCGGTGTCAGTTGATCTCGGGTTCGCCATCAAGGACAAAGCCGTCCTGGTGGTGGATCAGCTGGCGGCCCATGCCGGCGTCGAGCTGGATCCAGAGGCACTGGCGGTCGCTGCTGAGCGTCTCCACGCGGCCGGACAGGCGCCAGCCGCGGCCGTTGACCAGGGCCACCGGCTGATTCTTGCTCAGTGCCGGCCAGACCTCGTGGTTCTCGGGGTCAATGAATGCGCGGTGGTGGATGGGGCGTGTCATGGGGTCTCCTGAAGTGAAAGTCATCGCTGCTTCCTTTTCTATAGTCAATAGCGCCAGTATCCACGTCCCGGGTGAATTGGCTGTGAATATCATGTGTCCGCCCGGAGACCTTTCCTTGAAGGATGATGCTCGACGCCGGTGCCCGGGCGGGCGCGATCCTCACGTGCCGCCCGGCAGCGCCATGTTCTAGAACTACGGCTTCTTCACCATCCTGGCCTTTGTCCCGTTCATCCTGGGCTTCAACCATCCTGGGCTTTGACGCCTACGGGATCGGCGCCGTGTTCTCGGTCTTCGTGGCGCCCCTCGTTCAGCGCCGGTTCGGAGCAACCTGGGCGCTCATGGGTTCACTGCTTGGCCCCATGGTGATCCTGACCGGGCTGGCCCTGGCTGCCGGGCATTCGGTCACCACGCTTGTGGTGTTGACTGCCATCTCCGGCGCGCTGGCCCCGTTCATGGCTGCCAAGATCGCCGCACACTTCAACGCCTCAGCCACCTTCTATGTTGCAGCAGTTGCTGTGTTGATCAGCGCTGTAGTCATCTTTGCCGGCCGCAAGTTCCTGACGGCGCACGAGCCGCACAGGGTCTGGACGGCCAGCCAGGCTCACGCGTTGAGCGAAACCACTGCCATCCAATGGTGCTCTCACGTACGGTTAACCCATGGCTACAGTTGATATCACCACAGAATCTTTTGGTCCCACGATTGAGGGCAACGACATCGTGATCGTTGACTTCTGGGCATCCTGGTGCCAGCCCTGCGTGCGCTTTGCGCCCACCTATGAGGCTGCCTCCGAGAAGCACGACGGCGTGGTGTTCGCCAAGGTGGACACCGAGGCCGAGCAGCAGCTCGCCGCCGAGGCAAACATCACTTCCATCCCCACGCTGATGGCGTTCAGGGAAAAGGTGCTGGTTTTCGCCCAGCCCGGTGCGCTCAACGGCACACAGCTTGACGAGGTCATCACGGCCGTCAAGGCGCTGGACATGACTGAGGTTCACGCCGCCGTGGCAGCCAAGCAGGCCGAGGCCCCGGCTGCCGAGTAGAGTTCTTCGCGCAAACGCCAAGAGGCCCGTCATCAGCTGGTGACGGGCCTCTTGGCGTTTGCCGGGCAGAAGCCTGTTAGAGGCGTTCCAGCTTGGCCGGCTCAGCCAGCAGGGCGCTGAGGGACTCGTCCAAGTCCTGCACCGCGATGCCCTTGCCGTGCTTTTCCAAGTCCTCTTCGGTTGCCCACTGCTCAGTCAGGACGATCTTTTCCTCGGATTCCTCCGTGATCTCATACTGGATGCAGCCGGTTTCTTCAATGACCTGCTCAATCGCGATCTCGAGGGCGAGCTTCACGCGGAAGAATTCGCCCTCATTGGGGATGAACGTGGCCTGTAGGTTGATGATCTCACTCATGCCACAAGCCTAGGCGATGGCGGGGCCGGGGCTGGAAGCAGTTCCGCAGTGTGAACGCATCTGGGTTTGGGCAACTAGTGCCCGCGGTGGTCCGCGATGGTCATGCGTGGGCCAAACGCCGGCTTGCGGAAACCGCTGAGCTGGAGCATTCGCACCACCCGCTGCCGGTGCCCGCGCCACGGTTCAAGAAGTTCCAGCATGCCAGCATCGTCCACGGGTTTCCCCGCCAGCGCCCAGCCCACATAGGCGGCCAGGTGGTAGTCGCCCACTGCCACCTGATCGGCGTCGCCATGCGTGCGTTGGGTGACTTCCGCCGCCGTCCACACGCCAATCCCGGGGATGCTTTGCATCTTCGCGCCGGCGTCCGCTGCCGGCAGCTGTGCCAAACGCTCCAGGCCCGACGCCGATCGCAGCATCCGCAGGACCGTGGCCGAGCGCTGTGGCCCAACACCCGCCTGGTGCCATTCCCAGGACGGAATCGTGGCCCACTGGGCGGGGGTGGGGGCCACCAGGAGATCGTGGGGAACATCTGAGCCAACGCCCGGAGCCTTGGCACCGAATCTGCGCAACAAGGTCGCATAGCTGCGATGGGCCTCCAGCGATGTGACCTTTTGCTCCAAGATGGCAGGCACCAACGCGTCAACCATCCGCCCGGTGGAGGGCAGCCGCACGGCATGGTGCCGGCGCCGGGCTTCCCTGACGGCGCGGGGGAGCGTTGCCGCAAACCCGGGGGTGTCGAAGGCAGACCAGTCATCGTGGACGCCCAGCAGTGCGGGAACCGTGGCCAGTGCATGTTCGCCGCCGGACCCCCACGTGCGGATGCGCAGTTCCTGGCCGTGTTGGGTGATGCCCACGGTGGCGGGGCCGCCGGCCGTGTTGAAGGCCAGCCAGGCTGCATGAGGCGCCAGATGAACGGTTTTGTCCCGCGGGCCGCGGCCAATGATGCCCAGGGTTTCGTGCAGGGAGTAGGGGCCGCCGGCATCCCACAACATGGCGGGTCCTTCTGCGGCGGTCATGAATCCATGGTGGCACATGGGGCTGACACTGGACGCCGTGGCAGGCCAACGGTAGCGTCAAAGCCAGCAGAGAGGGGGACGTTATGCAAATCTTGGGTCAGCCAAGTTGGCGGATGAGCGAGGATCTCTCCTGGCCAATGAGCGTGGCGCTGCACATTCGAGACGCCCTGGGGCTGCCGGCCACCAAACCCTTTTTCATCCCACCGGTGACCCCTGCTGTGGCCGAGCACCTTGCTGTGACGGGTCCGGAGCTTGACCTGGTCCTGGCCGCTGACTGGACCCTGTGGTTCTCCGACTTGCTGGCCGACCACCTGGACATGCCCAGCAACGCAGGCATCGAGTACATGTCACTGGGGGATCGGGATGCCGGGTTCCGGTGCCTAGTGGAGTCTTGCTTTGAGGCTGCCCGGACGGCTGCCAACAGTTCCCGGGCTGCCTACGATGATTACTTCCAGCGAAACCTCAGGGGCCAGGGGATGATGATCACCTCTCTGGTGGCGTCCCTTGAAAAGGAGCTGGGGCACAGGGCCGCAGCTTTTGACTTGGATGTACGGATCCTACCGGTGGAGGGATTATGGCTCCATCGGGACTCTGAGCATCGGGTGCTCATGAGCCAGGCTGCCCGCCGGGACAAGGAACAGCTGCGCCACCTGCTGGGCCCCATCGTGAGGGAACTGGCGCAATAAGCCAGCCGTCCGGCGTCGTGCATGGGAAGAGTGCGCGCCATGGGTGAAGCTGCTGAGATGCATGGCTCAGGCAGTGAGTGACCGCGCTGATTGCTCCAGAATTTCCCGGCACGCCAAAAGCGCTGGGCGACGGCGGCTGGCACGCCGCGCGGAGGTGAAAACCGTGCGCCGGGGGAGCCCGGGCAAGTCGATAAGGGTCAGTGCCGGCGGGCGCCCGGTCCACATGAGGTCCGGCATCAGCCCCACAGCGTTGCCGGATTCAATGAGCCTGATCTGCGCCTGCAGATCGGCTGTTTCGAAACGTACATCGGGTTCAAAGCCTGCCTGCCGGCACGCTTGTTCGGCCCAGTGCCGGGATGCAGCGCCCCGGGGTTCCATGACCCAGGGCAGCTGTGCCGTGTCCTCAAGGCCTCTGATGGGACCTGTCCGCAAGCGGCTCATGCCTCCGGCGACGCCCTCGGAGGGGACCGCCAGCCTGATGGCGTCAGTGGTGAGCGTGATCCTGTCCAGCTCCGGATGCAGGGGAGCGGCGTGGCCGGGATACTGCTCAGCCACCACCAGGTCAAAGTCCCGTGCCCACGTCTCATAGAGTGCCGTTTCGGGTTCGCGCTGCACCATTTCAATCCGCACATCGGGGTACGTCGCCGCCATGGCCGTGAGCATGTCCGGCAGCAACGCCAAGGCCGCCGATTGGAACACGGCCAGCTTCACGGTGCCGGTCACAGTGGTCAAAGAGGCGGACAGGTCAGCCTCTGCGCGTTCCAGGGTCTCCAAAAGCTCCGTGGTGTGCTCCACCAGAATCTCCGCCTGGGGTGTCAGCTGCACGCGGCGGCCCACCTTGAGCAGGAGTGGCACGCCCACTTCCTTCTCCAACAGGGCCAGCTGTTGGGACACGGCGGACGGGCTGTATTGCAGTGCCGCGGCCACGTCAGCCAGGGTCCCCCTCAGATGTAATTCACGCAGCAGACGAAGGCGTTTGACGTCCAGCATGGGCACCTCCAAAAGGATTAGTAAAAATGACTATTATTCATCATAAATCACCACTTTTGCTTATTGAACAAAGGTCTCATACTTGTGACTAGAAAAGCTTTTTATCCTCCCCTTGGCACCAGCAGAAATGAATGCATCAGCAACTATGACTAGTTCCGTCGCCGCGGCCACCTCCGCAAACATTCCGGTTCCCAGCAACGATCTTGCGCAGGAAACCATCGCCCTTGTCCGGCACTGGCTCACCGAAGCCGCCACGTTCCCGGCGGACGTCTCGGCCCAGCGCCTGGCCGGCGTCCTGAAGGACCCCAACGGCCTTGACTTCACCGTCGGTTTTGTTGATGGTGTGGTCCGTCCCGAGGACCTGGCCGTTGCCGCCCGCAACCTGGCCATCCTGGCCCCCAAGGTTCCGGCGTTCCTGCCCTGGTACATGCGCAGCGCCGTCCGTGTCGGCGGCATGATGGCCCCCATCCTGCCGGGCATTGTCATCCCGATTGCCCGCAGGGTGCTCCGCGACATGGTGGGCCACCTCATTGTGGATGCCACCGACGCCAAGCTGGGCCCGGCCATCGCCAAGATCCGCAAGGGCGGCGTGGACCTGAACATCAACCTCCTCGGCGAAGCAGTCCTGGGCGAGAACGAAGCCGCCCGCCGCCTTGAGGGGACCCTGAAGCTGCTGGCGCGCGACGACGTCGACTACGTCTCCATCAAGGAATCCTCCACCGTGGCACCCCACTCGCCGTGGGCCTTCGACGACGCCGTGGACCACATCGTGGAGAAGCTCACCCCGCTGTACACGCTGGCCAACTCCTTCCCCAAGGCCAAGTTCATCAACCTGGACATGGAGGAGTACAAGGACCTCACCATGACCATCGCGGTGTTCAAGCGCATCCTGGACAAGCCGGAGTTCAAGAACCTGGAGGCCGGCATCGTGCTTCAGGCCTACCTGCCGGACACCCTTGCTGCCATGATCGATCTGACCGAATGGGCCACAGCGCGCCGCGCCGAGGGTGGCGCCGCCGTGAAGGTGCGCATCGTCAAGGGCGCCAACCTGCCCATGGAGCAGGTCCAGGCCTCCGTCTTCGGCTGGCCGCTGGCCACCTGGGGTACCAAGCAGGATTCGGATACCAACTACAAGCGCATTGTGAACTTCGCGCTGACCCCCGAACACATTGACGCCGTCCACGTTGGCGTGGCCGGCCACAACCTCTTCGACGTGGCCCACGCCTGGCTGCTGGCCAAGCAGCGCGGCATCGACACCGCCACCGGCCAGTTGGAATTTGAGATGCTGCTCGGCATGGCCACCGGCCAGGCCGAGGCCGTCCGCAAGGATGTTGGCTCCCTGTTGCTGTACACACCCGTGGTTCACCCGGGCGAGTTCGACGTCGCCATCGCGTACCTGATCCGCCGCCTGGAAGAGGGCGCAAGCCAGGACAACTTCATGTCCGCCGTCTTCGAGCTCTCCGATAACGAGGCACTGTTCCAGCGCGAACAACAGCGCTTCCTGGCCTCCCTGGCCGACCTGGACACCACCGTTCCGCCCACCAACCGCGTCCAGGACCGCAACCAGCCCAGCGCGGAAGCGCCCGTGGATTCCTTCGCCAACACCCCGGACACAGATCCGTCACTGGTGGCCAACCACGCCTGGGGCAAGGACATTCTGGCCCGCATCCCCGGTTCCCTGCTGGCCGTTCGTCTCGTCGCGGACACCACCGTCACGGAACTGGCCGCGTTGAACAGCATTGTTGACACCGCCGTCGCTTCCGCTGCGACCTGGGGCGCCATGAGCGGTGCCGAGCGCGCAGCGATCCTGCACCGTGTCGGCGACGTGATGGAGTCCCGCCGCGCGGAGTTCATGGAGGTCATGGCATCGGAGACCGGCAAGACGCTTGACCAGTCCGACCCCGAAATCAGCGAGGCAGTGGACTTTGCCCACTACTACGCCGAGCGCGCCAAGGACCTGGAAACGGTCGACGGCGCCACCTTTGTCCCGGCGAAGCTCACCGTGGTCACCCCGCCGTGGAACTTCCCCGTGGCCATCCCCGCCGGATCCACCCTCTCAGCCCTTGCCGCCGGCTCCGCCGTCGTCATCAAGCCCGCCCCGCAGGCCCAGCGCAGCGGATCCCTCATGGTCCAGGCCCTCTGGGATGCCGGCGTGCCGCGCGACGTCCTGGCACTGGTCCAGCTTGGCGAGAACGAGCTGGGCAAGGCCCTGGTGGCACACCCCTCCGTGGACCGCGTGATCCTCACCGGTGGTTACGAGACCGCTGAACTGTTCCGCAGCTTCCGCACCGACCTGCCCCTGCTGGCAGAGACGTCCGGCAAGAACGCCATCATCGTTACTCCCAGCGCCGACCTTGACTTGGCTGCGAAGGACGTGGTCCAGTCCGCGTTTGGCCACGCCGGCCAGAAGTGCTCCGCGGCATCGCTGGTCATCATGGTTGGTTCCGTGGCGAAGTCAGCCCGCTTCCGCAACCAGCTGCTCGACGCCGCCGCCAGCCTCAGCGTTGGCTACCCGGAGACCGCAACCACCCAGATGGGCCCGGTCATCGAAGCGGCCAGCGGGAAGCTCCTCGGCGCACTGACCACCCTGGAGGCTGGCGAAAGCTGGGCCATCGAGCCCCAGCAGCTCGATTCCACGGGCCGCCTCTGGTCCCCGGGCGTCCGCACAGGTGTTGCGGCGGGCTCCAACTTCCACCTGACCGAGTTCTTCGGCCCCGTGCTGGGCGTGATGCAGGCAGAGACGCTCGAGGAGGCCATTGCCATGGTCAACGCGATCGACTACGGCCTCACCAGCGGGCTGCACTCGCTGGACTCCGCGGAAATTGGCCTCTGGCTGGACACCGTCCAGGCCGGAAACCTGTACGTCAACCGTGGCATCACCGGCGCCATTGTGCAGCGCCAGCCCTTCGGCGGCTGGAAGAAGTCCGCAGTGGGTGCAGGCACCAAGGCCGGCGGACCCAACTACCTTGTTGGTTTGGGCTCCTGGGAAACCGCTGAAGCCACGGCCACCGAGCCGCTGGGAGACGCGGCCGCCAAGATCGTTGCCGCTGCCACGGAGCTGTCCGCCGAGGAACAAGCATTCCTGCTGCGCGCATTGCACAGCGACGCCGCAGCATGGGCTGCTGAATTCGGTGCGGCCAAGGATGTCTCGGCTCTGTCTGCCGAGCGCAATGTGTTCCGCTACCTGCCGCTGAACCCGCTGGTTCGCCTGGCAGAAGGCGAATCCATGGCCAAGCTCCTGCGCGTTCTTGCGGCAGGAATCCTGGCCGGAGCAACCCCGGAAGTCTCCTCCGGCGTCGCGCTTCCCTCCGCTGTGCAGGCCCTGCTGCTGAGCCTGCGCATCAACGTCACCATGGAGTCCGACGCCGAATGGCTGGGCACCGCCCGCGCCTTCGGTGCCGGCCGCATCCGCTTGATCGGCGGAGACGCCAGTGCTGTTTACGAAGCAACCGGCGGACGACCGGATCTGGCCATCTACCGCGGTCAGGTCACCGAGGCCGGCCGCGTTGAGATGCTCCCGTTCCTGCACGAGCAGGCAGTCAGCATCACGGCGCACCGCTTCGGCACCCCGAACCACCTCTCGGACGGCCTGATCTAGCCCTAACCCTCCCCGCTGCCCAACTGAGACGCAGTAGTTGCTAGAAACCGCGTGGTTTACAGCAACTACTGCGTCTTAGTTGTTTAAGTGGCTGCGGTTAGCCCTGCGAGACGCGGACCATGTTCCCGGAGGGGTCCCGGAATGCGCAGTCCCGAGGACCCCAAGGCTGGTCCGTGGGTTCCTGCAGCACCTCGGCGCCGGCGGCCGTTGCCTTCTCAAAGGTTGCCGCCAGATTGTCGGTGCTGAACACGAGCATGGGGAGCACTCCCTTGTTCAGCAGCACCGCCATGGCGTCGCCGTCGGCCTTGGAACGGCCGGCATGCGGTTCGGAGATGACAATGCCCAGGCCCGGCTGGGTGTCCGTGCTGAGCGTGACCCAGCGGAATTCCCCGGACTTGACGTCATTGCTGACGCTCAGGCCAAGGGCATCGCGGTAAAAGTCGATTGACTCCTCGGCGTCGTTGACTGTGATGTTTGTGTATTGCAGTGAAATAGCCATAGGACGAAACTATCCCCGCGGAGCCCTGCTGCGCTTCTCCATTCCTGCTCAACTCTACTGAGAGCGGTTGACCCTGGCCGGCCCGGTGGTGTTCTTGGCAAAGCACGGCGGCATGGCCTCAATGGCACTGTGTTCCCTGGCCCCGTAGCTGCTGGGGGTCTCGCCCATGATCTCGGTGAACCGCGTGCTGAAGGAGCCCAGCGAGGTTGCCCCGACACTCATGCAGGCATCCGTCACGGACACCCCGCTGCGCAGCAGTGCGGCAGCTCGTTCAATGCGGCGGGTCATGAGGTAGCTGTACGGCGATTCGCCATAGGCTTCCCGGAATTTGCGGGAGAAGTGGGCCGTGGACATGAGCGCCTTCGCGGCGATCGTGGGCACATCTAGCGGCAGGGCGTAGTCCCTGTCAATCATGTCCCGGGCCCGGCGCAGGTGGGCCAGATCGGCCAGTTCCTCGGGTGTCATGGCTTGAGGCTACCAGCCGGCGGCGAGGGAGCGGCGAAGGCTCTTCACCCAGTGTTCCGCCTCCCGGGGCGAGCGCAGGCGCACAATCTGCAGCTCCGGCTGCGCTTTTTCCAGCGCCGGCACCGCGGCCTTGAGCTTGCTGCGGGTCCGCCAACCCCAACGGATGATATGGTCCCGGTCGGTGAACACCCGGTGCAGCGCAGGCTCCACGTTGCCGTTCCACAATTCCTGGTGCCGCAGCCGGCGCCCCACGGTGCGGCGGATGAGGCGCCACATGGAAACCGGCATGGGGAAATCCAGCCAGATGAGGGTGTCCGCCCGCTGTGCCAGCATGCCCCGGGCCTGGCCGTACTGCCACTCCGTCACCCAGCCACGGCCCTGGGTGAGACGGTCGACGTCGGCCATGAAGTCCGTGCGCTGCGTCCAGTTGGGTCCGTGGAACAGGCTGTCTATCTCCGTGTGGGGAACCTGAAGCAGCTGCCCCAAACGCCCGGCAAACGTTGTCTTCCCCGCACCGGAGACGCCTGCCACCAGGATTCGTTGCGGGTGCGCGCGAAGGGGATCGGTGGCGGAGAGCATCCCGTGATTCTATGCGTTGGCCTCGGCATAGGCCTTGAACGCCACCATTGACTTGTAGCTTTCCTTCGGGAAACTGGCACCAAAGAGCAGACCAACCACCTTCATGAAACCCTTCATCTCAAAGATGTTGTGCGCCACCCACTGGGTGGCCGTGCCGTCCATGTCAATGAACTGGTTCTCGCAGATGTTGTGGACGCCCTTGGCGTCGTAGTTACCGTCAAAGTGGTCCGGCAGCTCCCGGCGCACAATGGTCTCCACCATTTCCATGGTGCCGCGCCCGCGTTTGAACGTGAGCTTTGAGGTGGCTCCGTTTTGGCCCGGAACACCTGCCAAAGGCTCAAAGGAGAGAAGGCCGTCCATCCAGTGCTGCATATTCTCCGGATTGTCGAACAGCTCGATGAAGCGTTGCCGGGGTACGTTGACAATGATGTCTTGGGTGTATTCCATGGCCGAATCCTATACCCGCACACGGCTGCGCGCAGGGGGCGGGGTGGTGGGCCGCCAACAAGGCGTCATGCCCGGTGGTCACGGCGGCCGCTTACCGATACGTTTGGACTCATGAAGTACGCGAACTCAGTCCTTGACCTGATCGGCAACACCCCCTTGGTGAAACTGAACAAGGTCACCGAGGGCATTCAGGCAACCATTTTGGTGAAACTTGAGTACATGAATCCCGGTGGATCCGCCAAGGACCGCATCGCGGTGAAGATGCTGGACGAGGCTGCCAAGGAGGGCCTGATCCTGCCCGGCGGGACCGTGGTGGAACCCACCAGCGGCAATACCGGTGTGGCGATGGCCATGGTGGCCCAGCAGCGCGGCTACAACTGTGTGTTTGTGGTCCCCGACAAGGTGGGGGAGGACAAACGTGCCGTGCTGCGGGCCTACGGCGCCGACGTTGTGGTGACGCCTACGGCGGTGGCGCCGGACAGTCCGCAGTCGTACTACGGTGTCTCCGACCGTTTGGTCACCGAGATTCCCGGCGCCTACAAGCCCGACCAGTTTTCCAACCAAAACGGACCGCTGAGCCACTACGAAACAACAGGTCCGGAGATCTGGGCTGACACAGCGGGCAAGGTCACGCACTTCGTGGCAGGCGTGGGCACCGGCGGGACCATCTCCGGCACGGGCCGCTACTTGCGCGAGATCTCCAAGGACCGGCCCGCCACTGAGGGCGGGGAAGTGCAGATCATTGGCGCCGATCCCGAAGGTTCCGTGTATTCAGGCGGCACCGGAAGGCCTTACCTGGTTGAAGGCGTGGGTGAGGACATCTGGCCGCCCTCCTATGACCCCAAAGTGCCGCACCAGGTCATCGCCGTGAGCGACAACGACAGTTTCGCCATGACCCGGCGCCTGGCACGGGAAGAGGGGCTGCTGGTGGGCGGCTCCTCCGGCATGGCTGTGGTGGCCGCACTGGAGGCGGCCAAAGACCTGGGTGAGGAGGCCGTCGTCGTCGTCCTGTTGCCGGACAGCGGCCGCGGCTATTTGGCAAAGATCTTTGACGACAGGTGGATGCAGTCGTACGGTTTCCTGAAGGCCACGGACGAGCCGGCCATTGGGGAACTGCTCCAGGCCAAGACGGGGCAGCTTCCGGACCTGGTCCACATCCACCCGAATGAGACAGTCCGGGACGTCATCAACCTGATGGCCGAATACGGGGTCTCGCAGATTCCCGTGCTGTCCGCCGAGCCGCCGGTGGTCATGGGCGAGGTGATTGGGTCGGTGGATGAGCGCACACTTACGGGCAAGCTGTTCCGCCACGAAGCCAAGCTGACGGACAAAATCCGCGAACACATGCAGGCCCCGCTGCCCATCATCGGCTCGCTTGAGCCCATCGCCGCGGCGCGTGCCAAGCTGCAGGATGTGGACGCGCTCATGGTGACGTTTGTGGGTGCACCCGTGGGTGTGCTGACGCGCCACGACCTGCTGAACTACCTCAACGACTAACTTTTCACCACGCTAGGAGACACCATGACTGAAGGATTCAACACCCGAGCCGTTCATGCCGGCCAGACACCGGACCCCACCACGGGTTCCGTCATCGTGCCGTTGTACCAAACCACCACGTTCGCCCAGGACGGCATTGGCCAGCTGCGCAATGGCTACGAGTACGGCCGCGGCACCAACCCCACCCGCGATTCCCTCCAGGCCCAGCTTGCGGCCCTCGAAGGCGGCGATTTCGCGTTCAGCTTCGCCTCCGGGCTGGCCGCCGAGGACGCCCTGATCCGGGCGCTGCTGCTCCCGGGCGACCACATCATCATGGGCAATGACGTCTATGGCGGCACCTACCGGCTCATCAACCGGGTCCTGTCGGTGTGGGGTATCAGCAACGCTGCCGTGGACATGTCCGACGCCGGCGTGCTGGCTGCCGCCGTTGCCGCGGGTGGGCCGGAGGGCAAGACGAAGATGGTGTGGGTGGAGACGCCGTCGAACCCCATGATGAAGATTACCGACATTGCCGCGCTCGCCGAGGTGGCGCACGCTGCCGGGGCGCTGCTGGTGGTGGACAACACCTTCGCCTCCCCATATCTGCAAAACCCGCTGGCCCTCGGCGCGGATGTCGTGGTGCATTCCACCACCAAGTACATTGGCGGGCACTCGGACGCTTCCGGCGGGGCGATTGTGCTCTCCGATCCCGAGGCCGCCGAGAAGATCGGTTTTGTGCAGTTCGCCGTGGGCGCAGTGTCAGCCCCCATGGAGGCGTGGCTGACCACCCGCGGGCTCAAGACCCTGGGGGTGCGCATGGACAGGCACTGCAGCAACGCGCAGGAGATTGCCGAATGGCTGCTGACCCGGCCCGAGGTGGAGCGCGTGCTGTACCCCGGCCTGCCCGGCCACCCGGGACACGCGCTGGCGGCGAAGCAGATGCGCGGCTTTGGCGGCATGATTTCGGTGCAGTTCAAGGGCGGCGAGGCGGCGGCCCGCAAGGTTGCCGAGTCCACGCAGTTGTTCACCCTGGCCGAGTCCCTGGGCGGGATTGAATCGCTCATGAACTACCCCTCGGAGATGACGCACGCTTCCGTCAAGGGGACCGAGCTGGCCGTGCCGGTCAATTTGATCCGGCTGTCGGTGGGCATTGAGGACGTTGCCGACCTGATTGCCGACCTGGAGCAGGCCCTCAACACCCTCGGCTAGAATCCCCACACACAGACGCTCTCGCAGCAATGGTGCAATTTTCACAAACGCTATCGCAGTGAACTGCGAGAGCGTTTGTGAGAATCCAGCCATTGCTGCGAGAGCGTTTGGGGTTGTTGCTGCTAGATGTGGCGTGCCCGGCGGCGGGCCAGTGTCAGCACAGTTCCCAGCAGCAGAACCACCATGCCCATGAGCAACAGCGGCGTTGACGCGGCACCGGTGTTGGACAACTGGGTGGTGCCGTCCGTTGCCGACGGGCTGATGGTGTTCGACGGCGTTGCGCCGGGTGTGCCGCTGTCTGCCGTTTTCGTCGCGCTCGCCGTGGCGCTTGGCGACACGGACGCCGTCGCCGTCGCCGTCGCCGTTGCGGACGCGGACGCCGTTGCCGTCGGTGTTGCCGTGGGGATGGCGGCGATGACGAGCGGCGGAACCGAAGCCGAGATGTTGCCGGCAACGTCTCTTGACCGGTAGGTCAGCGTCAGCGCGCCGTCGCCCGCAGCAAAGGGCGCACTGTACGTGCGCCAGGTGGTGCCGCCGTCGGTGCTGGATTCAATGGACGCCACACCGGAGCCTGCATCGGCAGCCGTGAACGTGACCGTGCGCTGGGAAACACTGCCTGCAACTGTGGGGCGGATGGTGTCCACCTTCACCGGGCCCAGCGTCTTGGGTTCTTCTTCGAGGCCACTGGCGGAAACCGATCGGTACTGCACGGTGGTGATGCCCTCGGGGAGTACCACCGGTGCGGCGTACGGGGACCAGGCCCCGTCGCCGAAGCGGTACTCGGTCCGGCCGGCCCCGGCCCGGGCGGCATTGGCGGGCGCCTCGCCCGCGACCTCTGTTGTAAGGGTCAGGATGGGGGCAACCATGTGCCAGCCGGAGGCGGCAGCCGCGGCGATGCTCGCCGTGGTGACAGGGGCCGCCTCAGGGTCGGCACAGGTGACGCGGGCGTTGGCCCAGTCGGCGCGGTCAAACCAGTTAACTGTGCCCTCGGTGACCTTCAGTGTCAGCTTCTCGACTCCCTTGATGGGGACGTTGATGGACTTAGGCTCGCCGCCGGTGACCACGCCGCTGTTGTACAGCTCAACGCCGTCGCCCAGTACCAGGAAGGTCACGGACGGGGTCTTGCCCGCCTGGTCCATGGTGCCGTCAATGCCGGCCAGAGCCTGGAAGACGCTGCAGCGGCCGCCCACGTTGAACTCCAGTGTGGTGGGAGCCTGCACACCCAAACCTGTTGCGTAGCTGACGCCGTTCAGGGTCAATGGACGGCGCACGCGGGTTGCGGCGTCGCCAATCTCGGTGTCGCGGGCAACCAGGCCGTGTTCGGCGCCAAAGTCAGCGCTCAGGAACGGCAGGTGCGACAACTGGGTCACGCCGTTTCCGGGTGCCGCCGGGGCGGGCTCGTCCCCGCCGCAGGTCACCTGCGCATCGGCCCAGTTGGCACGGTCAAACCAGTTCACGCCGTTCGGGTCCACGTTGAGCGTCAGCAGCTGAACGCCCGTGACATCCACGGAGATCTTCAAGGGTGCCTGCTGTGTAGCTCCAGTGGAGGCCGTGAAGGCGCCCGAGGTGTAGATGTTGGTGCCGTCTCCGAGCACATTGAAGATCACGTTGGGTGCCTTTCCGGCGGCGTCCATGGTGACGTCGATGCCAGCCGTGGCGGAGAAGTTGGTGCACTTCCCGCCCAGGTTGAACACGATGGTGGAGGGCGAGTTCACGCCCAAGCCCTTCTCATACACAGTGCCGCCCAGGGTGATCTTATTGCGCACCTTGGTGCCGTTGTCGCCAATGGCCGTGTTGCGCCCAATCGGCCCCAGCGACGAGTCCGACTCGTTGGAAACGAACGGCAGCTCGGACAGTTGGGTCTTGCCATTGCCCGGGGGCGCCGGCAACACGGGCTGGGCTGGGATGAAGTCGTTGACCTCGTTGTAGCGCACGACGGCGTCAGCCGCCAGGGCGTTGATGTCCCCTGCCGCTGTGGTGGCGTAGCCGCCGGCTGGCTCGTAGGGGCCCGTGCCGTTGACGAACGCCGCGCCCATGGCACCGAAGTTCGGGGCGGTGCCGGCTCCGCTGCCGCTCATCTTCTGCTCCAGGGAGGTGAAGTAGGCGCTCCAGCGGGCCTTGTAATAGCCACCCACCAGGCCGTTCCATTCACGGTTGGCGTAGTCGTTGAGGTCGGACATGCCGGGGGACCAGAGGCTGACGATGGAGCGCTGGTCGGCCTCCATCCCGGCCTTGTCCGCGGCAACGGTTGTGAAGTCGCGTGCCTGCTTGAGCCAGCTGCCCAGCAGCTGCTGGGAGTTGGTGCCGGCAATCGTGTCCATGAGATCCATGGAATCCAGCCACAAGGTGGTGAGTTCGTCGAAGTCCGTGACTTCACCGGCGTCGTACGCCTTCTTGATCTTGGGCAGCATGGTCCGGGAGAGGTTGGAGAGCACCTGGCGGGAAACATCCATGAGGTCGTACTTGTAGGTGTCGGTGGCCTTGACGGCCGGGCTGGCGGCCAGGAGCTTGGGCAGTGCCGTGGCGAACACGGCCATGTCGTAGCGCTGTGAGCCGGGGGACCACGCAGCCGCGGTATTCACCGTCAGGGACGGTGCGGCACCAAACAGGCCATCGGCAGCCTCGCTCCAGCCATCGTTGGCGGGAAGGTCGTAGGCGCTCTGGCGCAAAACATCCCAGGCAGCGGCGGCATTGGCATCGGCCACGCCGTAGCGGCGCTGGGCGAAGTCGCTGAACCACGCGGTGAGGTCCGTGGGGGCGCTGCGCCAGGCCAGGCCGGCAAAGAAGTCAAAGGCCGCCGGGTTGTTGTCGCCGCCCTCGGGCATGATGGCCAGGCCCTTCATGGCACTGCCGGGCTTGTTCAGCCATTCAAAATAGCGCGTGTTCTGGACCGAGATCTGCGAGCCCATGGTGGTGTGCCCGCCAAAGTTCCAGATGGTGCCAAAGGCGTAGGGGATGCCCTTCCACGTGGCGTCGCGGTTTTGGCCGTTGTACCGGTCCGAGATGCCGTCCACGATGAAGGTGGTGGCCGGGTTCGCAGCCGCTGCAACTGCCTGCGGCGGGTTGTTTTGCCAGCCGAGGAGAACCCAGATGGCATCCTTGTGGGAGGTCTGCAGGGCCGTTTCCACGGCCACCGTGGCCGTGGAAACGTTGACACTGCCCGGGGTGCCACCTTCATGGAGCAGGTCCATCTTGTACATGGAGGAAGCGCCCAGGCGGGTGGTGGAGGCGTCGTAGAAAGCCTTGGCGATCTGTGGGAACACAACATTGTTGGGGTCCAGCCAGTCGGGGCGTTGGTAGCCGCCCACCCAGTTGCCTTGCGGGACCACTGAGGCCGTTGGGTTCTTGGCCTTGAAGCCGGCCGGAACCGTGCCGAAGTAGCCCGGCAGAACGGGCACCATGCCCAGGGACCGGATGTAGTTGGCAATGTCCTTGCCCAGGGCCGCGCGCTGGTTGACGGTGTTCAGCGTGATCGGGTGGGGATCTGCTGACATGTTCTGCAGCAGCCACCACGGCTGGTGGGCGGCCTGGGGGATCCAGGCTAGGATCTCGGCCTCGCTGTAGCCAAACTGTTTCAGGACATCCAGGTAGATGGCCTCGGTGCCCACCGGCATGAAGACCTCGTTTAGGCCGTGGAGGGCAAAGGTGTCAATCATGTCCTTCCACTGCTGCAGTGAACGGTAGGCGCCCGTGTAGCCGTCTTCGACGTCGTTGTTAACAAAGCGGTGCTGAACGTTGGCTGTTTTCTGGATCAGTGCGGTGCCGGGGAGCGTTGCCGGCAGCTTCAGGGAACTGCTGTTCCACGAGGTTGACTGATGCAGGACTTGACCAACATAGGCATTGAATCCGGCCAGGATAGTGGCGGGGGAGGAGCCTTCAATGCTCACCCGGCCGGCAGCGGCCGTGACCTTGTACGTGTCCTGCCCGCCATTTTTGGCGATGATCTTCAGATCAAATTTGCTGGCGTCGGCACCTACCAGCCTGTCCAAGACCGTTGCAGCAGACTCAGCGCCGGCGCCGATCTGGGCCGCCATGGGGGCCGCGGGCACGGCGCCGGCGGGGGAGGTGGGGCTCAGTAGTGAGGCGGCCACGGCCACGGCGGCTGTGGCGGCTCCGAGGCTAACTAGCTGGCGCCAACTTTTTCGTGAGGTTTTCATGCACAAGTGTCCTTTGCTGGGGCGGATGCCTGGCAAATGAACAACTTTTCCTGTGCCTGGCATGACGAGGGCAATGCGGTGTTATGCATAGCATAACTACATTTTGCAAAGGCATTGTAATATTACTCACACTTTAATTTCCGGACCTTTGTGCCCGCCAGGTGGCAGGCTCCGAACGGGCGTTAGCCGCCGAAGACGTTCGCCCTAAGATCCGCCAGGGCTGTCAGCAACGCACCTTGGACCACGGCGCCGTCGGCATGGGTGGCCAGCTTCACCGGGACGGGAACCAAGGTGCGCTCATCAAGCGCCTTTTGCAGGGGTTCAAGGAGGGCGTTGCCCGCGCGGGTCGTGCCACCGCCCACCACCACCAATTCCGGGTCTAGCGCCAGGAGCAACACCACGAGGGCATCGGCGATGCCCTCAACAAATTTTTGGACCCGCACGCCCGCCATCGCGTCACCGGCAGTGGCCAGAGTGAACACTTCCTGCATCAAGTCCGCGTCGCTGCGCCCGGCGTCGCTGCCGTCAGTGGGGTGAAGCTGGCGAAGGTCATTCAACAAGTCCAAGCGGACATCCGGCCAGAGGTGACTTGGCAGGGAACCCACTTCCCCGGCAGCGCCGTGGGCACCACGGTGGAGTCGCCCATTGAGGATGCTTCCGGAGCTGATGCGGGTGCCCAGCATCAGGTAAACCATGCTGTCACTGCCTTGGCCGGAGCCCTGGGTGAATTCTGTTTGCGTGGCCAAATTCGCATCGTTTTCCAGGCGCACGGCGGCACCCATCAAGGCGGACAGCTCGTCACGCACCAACCCGTTGGCCCAGTGGGGCATGACGAAGGAATGTGTCATTTCGCCGGCGTTGTTGACCACGCCCGGCACGCCGACCGTCACGGTGTGCAGGGTTCGCCCGGCCAGCTCCGGCCGCTCCAGCAGTTCGGTGACCATGCCGTTCACCATAAGGGGTGTCAGTGGGGTGCCGGCCGGCGGGTGGACCCGGCTGGTCACCAGCAGGTCCCCGCGAAGATCAGCCAACTGGAGGTCCACCTTATTAGGGCCAACATCAACGCCCGCCACGCAACCGGACTCGGCCAGAAAACGGAACCGCCTGGCTGGCCGGCCGGAATGAAGCGGCTTCTCCACGGGGCTCAGCTCGGCAATCCAGCCCTTGGCAGCCAGCTCGGCCAGCCCGGCCTCCAGAGTTGGCCGGGAGAGTCCGGTGGCCTCCTTGAGCTCTGTCAGCGTTGGCTCCCAGTCGTCACGGCGCAGGACTTGGAAGATCGCCCGCGCATTGATGGCGCGCATGTGGGAGGTATCGCTGACGGTGGGGCTGCCGGCTGCCGGGACGTAATTCATCACGCGTGAACCATAACGCACCTGAACCAGTGTGACCGCATGTGTTGTGAGTACATGGCGGGTCGGCGTGAGGTGCTGTACAGGGCAAATTGTGGGCTCATCGCTAAATACACCATCAAACTGAGAGAAACGGTGACGAATTAATTACAATTTACTGATTTGTGTATCGATTTGGTATCGACGTATGGTTAGTCATGCCCTACTGGGCGGGCGGCACTTTTTGCCCCCACGATTGCCCGGGCCTTCCAACACCGCACACCGTCATGCGGAAGGCCACGGAAACAACCTCCATATCTACAGGTTGGACGGTGGCGCACGGATGTCCGGGGACGGATGGAGCGCAGGTGGCCTTCGGGAGAATGCATCGATGAAAAACTCCACAATTACACGCAACATCGGCCGCATCTTGGCCATTGGCGCCCTTGCCGGGGGCGGTCTAGCCGTTGCCGGAACCGGGGCCAATGCGGCCGACGGCGGCACCTGGGACGCGCTCGCCCAGTGTGAAAGCGGTGGCGACTGGGCCATCAACACGGGCAACGGATTCTCCGGCGGCCTGCAGTTCACGCCCAGCACCTGGGCGGCGTTCGGCGGAACCGGTTCGCCGGAAAATGCCTCGCGTGAGGCGCAGATTGCCGTGGCGGAACGCGTCCAGGCCGGTCAAGGTTGGGGAGCATGGCCTGCCTGTGCCGCCCAGCTTGGTTTGAGCGGCGGCGGTGGGCAAGCCTATTCACCTGCTGCTGTGCCTGCTGCCCCTGCCCCGATGGCGGCACAGGCAGCTGAGGTAGTGCCCGTGGAGCAGGCTCCAGTTGAGCAAGCACCCGTGGAGCAGGCGCCGGCAGAGCTGGCACCCGTTGCCGAGGCGCCCATCGCTGCTCAGATTGCGCTCAGCGGCGAGAGCTACACCATCCAGTCCGGCGACACCCTGAGCACCATTGCCGACAAGCTGGGCATCCAGGGTGGCTGGGAGACGCTGTTCCAAGCAAATGCGGACACAGTGATACACCAGGACCTCATCTTCACCGGAGCAGTGCTGCAGCTTCCGGCCCAGTAAGTACTGGCCCAAAACCAACTGGCCCGCAGAAAACGGCGAAAATTGCGTCAAAGACGCATATTTTCGCCGTTTTCTGCGGGCCAGTTGTCTGTGGGTGCTACGTGCGGGGAGCCGCGGCACCAACCCGGGTGCCGGCGTCGTACGTGTAAACCTGCTTGCCGCCGATGAATACGCCCATCGCCCGCGACATCACATCGAGAGGATCGCCGCTCCACAACACCACATCGGCGTCCTTGCCCACTTTCAGTGAACCGATCCGGTCCGCCAGGCCCAGCACCCTGGCCGGGTTGAGGGTGATGGCGCGCAGGGCGGTTTTCCGGTCCAGACCTTCCTTAACGGCCAAGGCGGCCTGGTGGACCAGGAAGTTGATGGGCACCACGGGATGGTCGGTGATGATGGAAATTTCGACGCCGGCCGCCGCCAGTTTGCCCGGGTTGGCAAGGGAGCGGCCACGCAATTCTGGCTTGGACTTGCTGGTGAACAGCGGTCCGATCAGTACAGGGGTGCCCCGGGCGGCCAGAACGTCACCCAGCACGTGGGCCTCTGTGCCGTGGTCAATGACCAGGTCATAGCCGAACTCGTCGGCCAGGCGGATGGCTGTGGCGATGTCATCGGCGCGGTGGCAGTGCTGGCGCCAAGGGATCTCGCGGCCCAGCACCATGGCCAGGGCCTCCATGTGGGCATCGCGGGGGCGGGGCTCCGGCAGGGCCAGCCAGTTTTGTGCGGCCATGAACGCCGCCCGGATCACCAGCGCCGTGCCCATGCGGGTGGAGGGCGTCTGCTTCTTTTCGCCATAAACACGCTTGGGATTCTCGCCCAGGGCCGATTTCAAACCGCTGGGGGAGCGCAGCACCATTTCCTCGATGTACCGGCCGTGCGTGTGCAGGGCCACCGCCAGCCCGCCGATCGGGTTGCCGGAGCCGGGGTTCACGTTGACGGTCGTGATGCCGCCGGACAACGCGTCGTCAAAGCCGGGGTCAAAGGGGTCCACGGCGTCAATGGCGCGGGCGGCGGCCATGACTGGATCCGTCATCTCGTTGACGTCGTTGGTGGATTCCAGCTCACCCTCGGGATCCATGCCCAGGTGAACGTGGGCGTCGATGAATCCGGGCAGCAGCCACTGGTCCTTGGCATCTAGCACGTCGGCGCCCTCGGGGACGGCAATGGAAGCGCCCAGGCCCAGGATCTTGCCGCCCTCAATGAGCACCGTCCCGGTGAACGGTTCCCCTTCAATGGGGACCACATGGGCGTTGGTGATGGCCAGAACTCGCCGTTTGGCAGCGGCTGCGGCCTCCCGAATGGTGGCACTGATGGAGGCCGTGTTGGTGGCAGCTTTGGCGGGGGCTGCCGCCTTGGCCTGCTTCTTGCCTGCCTTGCCGGCGCCCGGGACCAGCTTGCCCGGGATGGCGCCGGGCGTTCCTGCCGGCGCGGCCGCCCTGCGCGTGACCCGACCTGGCACAAAGCCGGCCCCTGAAGTTCCGCCGGGCTTCGGTGTGGGCAATGAGGGTGTCATGACGGCCTTTCGCTAAGCAATGGGGACTCCTCCAAGCTACATCGTTAACTTATGCGTTGAACTCCCGACGGGTTCTGCGCATGAGTGTCTATGCGCGGAACCCAGCCCGGGTTCTACGCATAAGTTCAGTCCCCCCGTGCCGTGCCGGCGGCTCCGGCGCACATAGGCTGGGGCCATGCACAAGAAAATTGCCTTGATTACGGGAGTGGGTCGCACGGTGGGGATTGGCGCCGCCATTGCCCGCACCCTCGCCGCCGACGGCTGGGACCTGGTCCTGAACTATTGGCAGGAGTATGACGCGCGCATGCCCTGGGGTGAACAGCCCCACGACGTCAGCACCCTCACCACCGAACTTGAGGCCGCGGGCGCCACAGTGTGGGCGCTGCCGGCGGACCTGGGCGACCCGTCCGCCGTCGACCGTCTCATGGCGCACATTGCGCAGGAAGCGGGCCCGCTGACCGGCATGGTGCTCTCGCACTGCGAGTCGGTGGACTCCGGGATCCTGGACACCCCGCTGGAAAGTTTTGAGCGGCACTTTGCCGTCAACACCCGCGCCAACTGGCAGCTGATTGCGGCCTTTGCCCGGCAGGCCATGCCCAGCGGCGGCGCCATTGTTGCGCTGACAAGTGACCACACGGCGTTCAACCTGCCGTACGGGGCATCCAAGGGGGCGCTGGATAGGATTGTCATGGCCGCAGCCAGGGAGCTGGGCGGGCAGGGCATCAGCGCCAATGTGCTCAACCCGGGCCCCGTGGACACCGGCTGGATGGATGAGGACACTCGCACGGCACTGGCGGCGATGCATCCGGGCGGGCGGCTGGGCACCCCGGCCGATGTTGCTCCCACCGTGGCGTTCCTGCTTTCCCCCGGCGGACGCTGGGTCAACGGCCAGCTGATTAAGGCCGACGGCGGCTTCTCGGCCTAACAAATGCGCCAAGGTCACCCAGACCTCCTGGTGAGCTTACAGGTGATTCCGATTTTGCATTTCAACGTCGGCGTCATCTTTATGCTCACCAGGCGCAGGCGCAGCGGCGGGGCGGGGCGGGCTGCTGTCATGAACCCGTCAAGATTGCCCGGAACAGCGTAAAGAACACGTAAAAACCAGCTCCAAGCCCACACCACGGGTGTGCGATTGAGAAAGACATCAACGCACATTGTGAAAGTAGGACTGTTGTGGATTTAGTGACGTGGCTAGTTTTGGGGCTGGTGGGGCTGGCTTTGCTGGTGTATCTGCTGGCCGCCCTCATCCGCCCCGAGAAGTGGTGACCGGACACCATGGACCTTAATATCTTCTCGCTGGCCACCCAGCTGGCCGTACTCATTGTGGTGCTGGCTGCCCTGCACCAGCCCCTGGGCAAATACTTGGCCAGCACATTTACCAGCCACAGACATGTGGCTGTGGAATGCGGCCTCTATAAGCTCTCCGGCATTGACCCGCAAGCAGACCAGCATTGGAAGGTGTACCTGCGCTCGTTGCTCGCGTTCAGCATTGTTTCCATCGTGGTGCTGTTCCTGGCCCAGCTGCTGCAGGGAATCCTGCCCTTCAACCAGGGCCTGGGGGCCGTGGACCCGTGGGTTGCCATGAACACGGCGGTCTCCTTTGTCACCAACACCAACTGGCAGACATATGTCCCGGAAACCACCCTGGGCTTTGGCGTCCAGATGATGCTGCTGGCCGTGCAGAACTTCCTCAGCGCAGCTGTGGGGCTGGCCGTTGTGGTGGCCCTGATTCGCGGCCTCACCAGAGCCCAAACCAGCAACCTTGGCAACTTCTGGGTAGACCTGACCCGCGGCGCCCTGCGCGTCCTGTTGCCGCTGGCAGTGATTGGCGCGGTGGTCCTGATGGTCACAGGCGTCATCCAGAACTGGGGCGGCACCAGCATCCACACCCTTGTCACGGGAGCACAACAAACAATCCCCGGCGGCCCCGTGGCCTCGCAGGAAGCCATCAAGCTCCTGGGCACCAACGGCGGCGGCTACTTCAACGCCAACTCGGCCCACCCCTTTGAAAACCCCACGGCATTCAGCAGCTTGTTCCAGGTGTTCTTGATCCTGGTCATCCCGTTCTCTCTGCCGGCCATGTACGGGCGCATGGTGGGCGACAAACGCCAGGGCTACACAGTGCTGACCGTGATGGTGGCGTTCTGGCTCATGTCCACATCCTTGATGGCGTGGGCAATAGCAGCCTTCAGCGGCGGCGGCACCAGCGTGGGCGAAGGATTCGAGCAGCGCCTGGGCGTTGCACCCAGCGCCCTGTTCGCAACAGCCACCACCCTGACCTCAACCGGGGCCGTGAACGTGGCCCACGATTCCCTGCCACCCCTGGCTGGCGGACTGGCCATGCTGAACATGATGCTGGGCGAGATCGCTCCCGGCGGCGTGGGCTCGGGCCTGTACGGCATGCTGATCCTCGCCGTGGTGGCCGTGTTCATTGGCGGCCTCATGGTGGGACGCACCCCCGAGTTCCTGGGCAAGAAGATTGGCGCACCGCAGATGAAGCTGGTGGCCCTGTACATCCTGGTCACGCCCACACTGGTATTGCTGGGCACGGCCATCACCGTAGCAACACCGGCGCTCGCAGCAGCGGCACCCGCCGAGGGCCCGCACGGCTTCAGCGAAATCCTGTACGCCTTCACCTCTGCCGCCAACAACAACGGCTCGGCCTTTGGCGGCATCACCAGCTCCGGCCCCGGACTCGCCACCATGTTGGCGCTGGCCATGTTCTTTGGCCGCTTCCTGCCCATAGCCCTGGTCCTGGCGCTCGCCGGCTCCCTGGCGAAGCAACGCAAAATCCCCGCCACCACAGGAACCCTGGCCACGCACGGTCCGCTTTTCGCCGTGCTGCTCGGTGGCATCTCCTTGATCCTGACCGCACTTACCTACTTCCCCGCGCTCGCCTTGGGCCCGGCTGCTGAAGGACTGCTGAAATGAAGCTAAACACACTGCTTGCCGCGCTGCCCCTGGCCGTCCGCAAGCTTGATCCCCGCCAAATGATCCACTCCCCAGTCATGTTTACAGTGCTGATCGGCTCCATAGTCTGCACCGCGGTGAGTGTCCAGCAGCTGGCCATTGGCTCCGAATCGGCAGTCTTCTCCCTCATTGTCACGGTGTGGCTCTGGCTGACGGTGCTGTTCGGCAACCTGTCCGAGGCCATCGCCGAGGGCCGCGGCAAGGCGCAGGCAGACAGCCTCCGTGCCGCGCGTACCTCAGTCATGGCACGACGCCGGACCCGCGCCCTGGTGCCGGCCGGTGCGTCCGGCGCGGGCCGGGACAGCGACGGACAGGTTGAGTACGCGGAGGAACTGGTTGCTGGCACCGATCTTGAGGTGGGTGACATTGTCATCTGCGAGGCCGGGGATCTGATCCCCAGCGACGGCGACGTCATCGAGGGCCTGGCCAGCGTGGATGAATCCGCCATCACCGGAGAATCGGCACCCGTGATCCGCGAATCGGGCGGCGACAGAAGCTCCGTCACGGGCGGCACCATGGTGCTCTCGGACCGGATTGTCATCCGTATAACGGCGGCCAGTGGCAAGACCTTCTTGGACAGGATGATCTCCCTGGTGGAGGGCGCCACCCGCCAAAAGACGCCCAATGAAATCGCGCTGAACGTGCTCCTGGCCTCGCTGACCATCGTGTTCTTGGTATGCGTCATGACGCTGGCCCCCATGGCGAACTTCGCCAGCGCTCTTCCCACCCCGGTGGTGCTGGTGGCGCTGCTGGTCTGCCTGATCCCCACCACCATCGGCGCCCTGGTCCCGGCCATCGGCATCGCCGGCATGGACAGACTCATCCAGCGCAATGTCCTGGCCACCTCGGGCCGCGCCGTGGAAACCGCCGGTGACATCACCACCCTGTTGCTCGATAAAACAGGAACCATCACCTACGGCAACCGTCGCGCAGTTGCCTTCATAGCGGCCGACGGCGTGAACCAGCACGTACTCATCGAGACGGCACGCTTGTCCTCGCTGGCAGACGAAACACCCGAGGGTCGCTCCATTGTGGACCTGGCCGAGGGTGCCAAGCAGGGGGATGGGGCGGACGCAACAGCAACGCTCACCTTCGATGTGGACGTGATCGAGTTCAGTGCCGTGACCCGCATGAGCGGGCTCAACCTGCCGGTGGGCCATGCTGCCAACGCAAGCCAAACCGTACTTGAGGTGCGCAAGGGGGCGGCGTCCGCCGTCGAACGTTATGTGAAGGAACGCGGCGGATTCCTGCCGGCGGAACTCGAAGATGCGGTGCAGAGGATCTCCGGAACCGGTGGCACGCCATTGCTGGTTGCCACGTACAACGGCGAGCGCGCGCACGTTCTGGGCGTGATTCATCTGGCGGATGTGGTCAAGCCCGGGATGAAGGAACGGTTCGCCGAGCTGCGGGCCATGGGCATTAAGACCATCATGATCACCGGCGACAACAAGGTCACCGCGGCCGCCATTGCCGCGGAGGCAGGGGTGGATGACTTTGTTGCCGAGGCCACCCCGGAGGACAAACTGGCTGTCATCAAGGCTGAGCAGGCGGCGGGGCGGTTGGTGGCCATGACGGGGGACGGCACCAATGATGCCCCCGCACTGGCTGCCGCTGATGTGGGTGTGGCCATGAATTCGGGCACCAGTGCGGCCAAGGAAGCGGCCAACATGGTGGATTTGGATTCGGACCCCACCAAGCTCATTGACATTGTGGGCATTGGCAAGCAATTGCTGATTACACGCGGTTCGCTGACCACTTTTTCGGTGGCGAATGACGTGGCCAAATACTTTGCCATTGTGCCGGCCCTGTTTGCCGCAACGTTCCCGGGGCTGGGGCTGCTGAACATCATGGGGCTGTCCTCACCCGAGAGTGCCATTCTCTCCGCGGTGATCTTCAACGCCCTTGTCATTGTTGCGTTGGTGCCGTTGGCGCTGCGCGGGGTGAAGTACCGTGCTGTTTCTGCGGCTAGGGCGCTGTCACGGAACCTGCTCATCTTTGGCCTGGGCGGCGTCATCGCCCCGTTCATCGGCATCAAGCTCATCGACCTGCTGGTCTCCCTCATCCCCACGATTGGTTAATAATATGAACGCCTACGGACGTCAACTTTTCACGGCTTTGCGGTTCCTGCTGTGCGCCACCCTCTTGTTGGGCCTGGCGTACCCGGCGCTGGTCTTTGGCCTGGGCCAGGTAGTGGCCCCGGCCCAGGCCAACGGCTCCCTTCTGACAGTGGGCGGCAAGGCAGCCGGTTCCTCGCTGCTGGCCCAGCCGGTCACCGGCACCGCCTACTTCTTCCCGCGGCCCTCGGCGGTGGGATGGGACCCGGCGACGTCGTCGGCCACCAACTTGGGGCCCAACCAGGCCGCGCTGGTGGAGGCGATTGCCACCAACCGGGCAGAGGTGTCCGCACGGGAGAAGACGGCGCCGGCCGATGTGCCCATCGACGCAGTCACGGCCAGCGGATCGGGGCTGGACCCGGACATTTCGCCCGCGTACGCGGCCCTGCAGGTGCCGCGGGTGGCGGCCGCCAACGGGCTCAGCGAAGCAGCCGTGCGGGAGCTGGTTTCACAGAACACCAGTGCTGGCGTCAACGCCTTTTTGGGCCAGCCGTCGGTGAACACCACCACCTTGAACGCCGCCCTGACGGGTGTGCAGAAAACCGCCACGGGCCTGCGAGAATAAACTATGACGCGCGGCATATTGCGGATCTTCCTCGGTGCAGCCCCCGGGGTGGGCAAAACCTACTCCATGCTGGAGGAAGGTCATGCCCAAGCCGCGGCAGGTGTTGACGTGGTGGCAGGCATTGTCCTGGACCACGGCCGGGCCCAAACCCGCGCGCAACTTGCCGGACTCGAGGTCCTGCCGGCCCGGGCCATCAACTACCGTGGCACCGATTTTGAAGAGCTGGACGTCGCTGCCCTGTTGGCGCGGCGTCCAGCCCTGGCCTTGGTCGATGAATACGCGCACTCCAACATTCCCGGGGCTGGCAACGCCAAGCGTTGGCAGGATGTGGAGGAGCTGCTATCCGCCGGCATCGATGTGTACTCCACCGTCAACGTCCAGCACCTGGCCTCGCTGGGGGACGTGGTGGAGACCATCACCGGCGTCCGCCAGCAGGAGACAGTGCCGGATGACGTTGTGCGCCGGGCGGACCAAATAGAACTCGTGGACATCCCGCCGGAACTGCTGCGCCAGCGCCTCAGCACCGGAAACGTTTACGCCGCCGACAAGGTGGATGCCGCGCTGGCCAACTACTTCAGGCTGGGAAACCTCACGGCGCTGCGAGAGCTGGCGCTGCTGTGGCTGGCCGACCGGGTGGAAGAAGGCGTGGCCGCCTACAGGGAAAGCCACGGCATCGCCACCAGCTGGCCCACCCGCGAACGCGTTGTGGTGGGTCTGCCCGGCGGGCCGGAGGGTGAGGTGCTGCTGCGCCGTGCGGCCCGCATCCTTAGCCGGGTCAGCGGCGGGGAACTGCTCGCCGTGCACGTGCCACGGTCCGACGGCGTTTCCGGGGACGCGCCGTCGGCCCTTGAAGGGCAGCGGCAACTGGTCACGGACCTGGGCGGTACCTACCACTTTGTGGGCGGCTCGGACCCCGCGCAGGCGCTGCTGGATTTTGCTAAAAATGTGGGCGCCACCCAGATCGTCATCGGTTCCTCGCGGCGCAAACCACGCCTGGGCTTCCTCACGAGCGCCGGGGTGGGGGCCCGGGTGGTGCGCGACGCCGGCGACATGGACGTCCACATGGTCCCGCACCCCCTGAGTGGCTCCGGCGGGCCGGTGCGCAACAGGGGCGAGTTGAACAAGAAACGCGTCATTGCGGGGTTCTTCCTGGCCGTGGTGCTCCCCATCCTGGTGGAGATGATCACGGGCGCCTTGAGTTTGCAGACCACCATGGTGGTCCAGCTGGCGGCGGCAATCGCCGTTGCCCTGGTGGGCGGACTGTGGCCGGCGGTGTTGGCAGCCGTGTGGGGGAGCCTGCTGCTGAACTACTTCTCCGCGCCTCCGGTGGGGACCCTGAACATCAGCGACCCGGAAAACCTGCTCACGTTGGCAGTCTTTCTGTTGGTTGCCGTAGCCGTTGCCCTGGCCGTGGACCAATCCGCCAGGCGCTCGCGGGAAGCCATCAGGGCCGGGGCCGAGGCCGCCACTCTGAGCGAACTGGCCCGCGGTATCCTCGCCTCCCAGGACACCGTGCAGGTGCTGTTGGAACAGCTCAGGGATCATTTCGCGATGCGCGCCGTGACCCTTTTTCGCTGCACCCAGCCCGGCCAGTCCTCCCATCCCGGCGGCCAGGACGGTAGCGGCTGGCGCATGGAGGCATCCGTGGGGGATGAGCCGCCGTTAGTCCCCGAGCAAGCTGACACGGTTGAGGAAGTGTCCGAGCACTGGATGTTGGGTCTTTCCGGCCGTATTTTGCCGGCCAGTGACAGGCGCCTACTGAGCGCCTTTGGTGCGCACCTGCTGGCCCTGGAGCAACGCGAGGCGCTCAGCGTCACACAGCGCCAGAACCTGCAGCTGAGCCAGGACAACAACATCAGGACATCCGTTTTGCGGGCGGTGTCCCATGATCTGCGCACACCCCTGGCCGGGATTAAGCTGGCCGTCAGCAGCCTGCGCCAAACGGAGGTGACGTTCAGCCCCGAGGATGAAGCCGAGCTGCTGGGCACCATTGAGCACTATTCGGACAGGATGGATGCCCTGGTGGGAAACCTGTTGGATATGTCCCGCCTGAGCGCCCAAATGGTCAGCCCCGTGGTGGGCCCGGTGACGTGGCAGGAAGTGTTGCCGGCCGCCCTGCATGGTGTCCCCTCGGACCGGGTGCGCCGGGAACTGCCACCCAACATGCCCGCCATCGACGCCGATCCCGGCCTGCTGGAGCGGGTCATTGCCAACATTGTGGAGAACGCCGTGAAGTACGCCCCCGACTCGGAAATCCTGGTGGTGGGCTCCATTGGCGGCAGCGGCAGCGCCACCATCAACGGCCACCCCGCCAGCGAATTACGCGTGGTGGACCATGGCAAGGGAGTGCCCGCGGCCGAGGTCATGGCCATGTTCAAGCCCTTCCAACGGCTCGACGACGTCTCCTACGGCCCGCAGGGCGGCACGGGTGTGGGCCTGGGCCTGGCCGTTGCCAAGGGCTTTACCGAAATTATGGGCGGGGTGCTGGAGGCGACACAAACCCCCGGAGGTGGATTGACCATGATCATCAGAATGCCGCTTTCCACCGGGATCATGAGAACACTTTGAGGACTGACTTTTGACAACAGTTTTGGTAGTTGACGACGAACCCCAGATTTTGCGCGCCCTGCAAATCAACCTGCACGCCCACGGCTACACGGTGATAGCGGCCCCGAACGGGACCGCGGCGCTGGCTGCCGCCCAAACCCAGGCGATCGACGTCGTGGTCCTTGACCTGGGGCTGCCGGACATGGACGGCCTGGACGTGATCGCGGGGCTGCGCGGCTGGACCGAGGTGCCCATCATTGTGCTGTCCGCCAGGCACGGTTCCCACGACAAAGTTGAGGCCCTCGACGCCGGTGCCGACGACTACGTGACCAAGCCCTTTGGTCTGGATGAGCTGCTGGCCAGGCTGCGGGCGGCCACGCGGCGTTCCGGCGCCCAGACTGCCGAACCCCGGGTGGAGACGGCCGAATTCACTGTTGACCTGGCCAACAAGCAGGTGTTCCGGCAGGGTGCGGCCGTGCGGATGACGCCCACGGAGTGGAGTGTGCTGGAGCTTTTGGTGCGCAACCCGGGCCGCCTGGTCAGCCAGCAGCAGATCCTCACGGAGGTGTGGGGCCCTGCGTACGCCAAGGAAACCCACTATCTGCGTGTCTACATGGCGCAGCTGCGGCGCAAGCTGGAGAACGACCCCGCGGCCCCCCTTCATCTTTTGACGGAGGCGGGTATGGGGTACAGGTTCGCACCCTAGAGTCTGGGTGTGATGGAGTGCACAATGATTTAGTGCCGCCGCGGCCTTATGTAGTCATAAAGCAATTAGTAAGATTATGACTATGACAAAACGTTCGCCCCTGGCGCTTGCCGTGCTGGCCCTGCTGCTGGAAGCGCCCATGCACCCCTACCGCATGCAGCAGCTCATCACCCTGCGCGGCAAGGACAGGGTAGTGAATGTTAGCCAACGCGCCAGCCTGTACAGCACCATCGAGCGGCTCACCCGCGACGGCCTGATTCGCGTTGCCGAGGTGGAGCGGGACGGGGCGCGGCCGGAGCGCTCCGTGTATGAAATTTCCGACGCCGGACGCGCCGCCGCCCACAGCTGGCTCACCCAGATGCTCTCCGTCCCCAGGCACGGCTTCCCGGAATTCCATGCCGCCCTGGCCCACGTGCCCGTGCTTGAACCGGGCGAACTCGCTGGGCTGCTGCGCACCCGCCGGGCGGCCCTGGCCGCTGAATTACAAGAGCTGGAAGATGAACTTTCCGGAGTTGCGGGATTCCTGCCCCGCGTGGTTCTGCTCGACGCCGAACTCGTAGTCCGCACGCGCGCCACGGAACTGGCGTTCCTGGACGATGTCCTGGCCGAGCTGGACTCCGGCGCCATGACCTGGAGCCAGGAATCCCTGGCCGAACTGTCCAAGGCCAACGAACCACATTAACCATGCCGTCCCGCAGCCCGGTCCCACAACGTTGCACCACTTCACTAAAGAGGAACAGCATGAAAACCACAGCACCACCCATCGGGCGGGCACGCTCCATAGCCTTGATCTCCTTGTTCATGGCCTCCTTCATGGAGCTTTTGGACGCCACGATTGTCAACGTTGCCCTGCCGGATATTGAGCGGGCGCTCGGTGCCAACAGCGCCCAGCTGCAGTGGATGGTGGCCTCGTACACGCTGGCCCTGGCCATTGGCCTCATTACCGGCTCCCGGGTTGGCGACATCTACGGGCGTAAGAAAACCTTCATCGTCGGCCTGGTGATCTTCACGGTGGCCTCCGTGTTGTGTGGCATGGCCATGAACCCGGAAATGCTCATCGCCTCCCGCGCCCTGCAGGGCTTTGCCTCCGCGGCCATGATCCCGCAGGTACTGTCCAGCCTGCAGGTCATGTACAAGCCGTCGGAGCGTGCCGGTGCCATGGCAGGATTCTCGGCCCTTGCCGGTGTCGCCGCCGTCTCCGGCCCCATCCTGGGCGCCATCTTGACCGACGCGGACATCTTTGGCTGGGGCTGGCGCACCATCTTCTTCGTGAACATCCCCGTGGGCATTTTCGCCGTCATCTGCGCCGTCAAGTACGTGCCCGAGTCCGTGGCGCCCGTGCGGCACAAGCTGGACCTGTCCGGCGTCGTAATTCTTGCCGTGGGCATGCTGGCCATCCTCTACCCGCTCACCATGGGCCGGGAGGAAAACTGGCCGCTCTGGACGTTCCTCATGATGGGCTTTGGCCTGCTGGTGCTGGTGGGCTTCGTTCTGCTGCAGCGCCGCGAGGAAAAGAACGGCGGCGAGCCCCTGGTGGCCGTTTCCCTGTTCAAGAGCCGCCCGTTCGCGGCCGGTATTGCCATGATGTTCCTGTTCTTCATCCCCATGAACGGCTTCTTCCTGATCCAAACCTTGTTCCTGCAGCTGGGCCTGGACTACCCCATCCTGAAGGCCGGCCTGACTATGATTCCGTTCTCCATCATGGTGCCCGTCCTGGCCGGCATCTCCGCGGCGATCTTGGCCCGCAAGATTGGCCGCGTGGTGCTGCAGCTGGGGCCTCTGGTTATCGCCGTGGGCTTCGTTGTCCTGATCGTCACGGTTCACGCTGTGGGCGGAGCCGTGACGCCGTGGCACCTGCTGGCCGGACTTGCCCTCAGTGGTGCGGGCTTCGGTATGGTGGTGGCTCCCGTGGGCATCTTTGTGCTCTCCGAGGTTCCCACCAGGTTTGCCGGCAGCGCCTCGGGTCTGTTCAACACCACCAGCCAGCTCGCCGGCGCACTGGGTGTAGCCATCATTGGCACCATCTTCTTCAACTCATTGGAAACCAGCACCGCCACGAGCCAGTCGGCCGTGTTCATCGACGGCTTCACGTTCACCATGTGGTGGATGGCGGCCGGCATGGTCCTGGCCTCCGTTGCGGCCACCTTCCTGCCCCGCTGGGCCTCGGAGCAGGATCCTGTTGGGGACTTGGTGGACGCCTAGGATTTACCGCGCCGGCTCGCACTGTTCTGCGGCGGACCCAGCATGGGTTCGCCGCAGAACGGTGCGCAGGGGCGCCCCGTGTTCTAGGGTGGGTGCATGACCAACCTCGCTCCGCCGGCAGGCTCACTCCTGGCCATCTGCCGCGTCCACCAGCTCATCACCACCGCAGCGGGCTCAGGTGTCACGGCCATCGACAAGCGCGCGGTCCACGGGCCCGTCAAGCTGCGGACGTTTGGTGTGTTTGGCGATGTGAGGGCCGACTCCGAGCACCACGGTGGCCCTGACAAGGCTGTCTATGCCTACTCACAGGAGGATGCTGAGTATTGGAGTGCAGAGTTGGGGAGGCCCATTCCGCCGGGTCTTTTTGGCGAGAACCTGCGCACTCAGGGCATCGAAACCACAGGTGCCGTGATCGGCACGCGCTGGCGCATCGGCGCGGCCCTGCTGGAGGTCACCTCGCCGCGCGTCCCGTGCGCCACCTTCGGGGAGCGGATGGACGAGCCGCAGTGGGTCAAGCGCTTCACCGCGGCCGGCCGGGTGGGAACCTATCTCCGGGTTCTGGAACCCGGCGCCGTGCAGGCGGGGGACACCATCACCGTTGAACATGTGCCCGGCCACGGCATCACCGTAGGAAAGTTCTTCAGCGATCCCAGCGAGCAGGATGCCACCACGCTGATCGAACTCCACCATACCGGGCAACTCACATTGAATGATCATTATTGGAAGAAAGTTCGTCGGATCTTGCAGAAAGACTCATAACGCTGCGGAACTTAACAATCAAATTGTGATGGACAGCACATGTTATCGATAACTACTGTTGAAAACATGACTAAATATCCTACGTGGTACCTGCGCAGCGAGACATCCGGGGTGAATGTTCGCGCCTGGGGTGCAGGACTCCTGGCCCTTGGCCTGGGACTTGCCCTGGTTACCGGCGCCTTGCCCGCCCCCGCGCATGCCGCGGACCCCACAGCTCCGCTGCCGGCAACCGGCCTGAACACCTCCAATGTGGGCTACTACGCGTCCACGCCAGTCACCCCGGACAAATCGGTCATGCCGGTGCACGCCGCCAACCGAACCCTTGTGAATGTCACCGACTTTGGTGCGGACCCCACAGGCGTGAAGGATTCGGCTCAGGCGATCAAGGACGCCATCCGGCACGCCAAGAGCCTAAAGGCCCCCACCACCATTGCGTTCCCGTGTGGCAGCTACACCATTTACCCGGAAATGACGGAAAAACGAGAGCTCTATATATCAAACACTGTGGGCGGAAACCAGGAGTTCGCCACCAAGAACATTGGCATTCTCGTTGAGGACATGAACGACGTCATTGTTGACGGCATGGGCTCAGCCATCACCTACCACGGCAGCCAAACTGAATTCTCCGCCATCCGTTCCGCCAACGTGAGCTTCAGGAATTTCACCACCGACTGGTACTCACCGGGAGTCCTTGACCTGACGGTCCTGAAGACAGGCGTCATCAACGGCCAGGGATACCGCGACTACAAGCTCAACGCCGGAACCACTTACACGATCAACGGCGCAACCGCTACGTTCATGGGGGAGAAGAGCCCCACCACGGGACTGCCCTACTGGACCCAGGCCCCCGGTGAAACCATGGGCTGGCAGAACCAGATCCGCGACCTCGCCACCGGTGAGACACTGCGCCAGGGCTCGGGCATTCCGTTGTGGAAGAACTCCACGTCAGTTGCGAACCTCGGCAATGACATCATGCGCGTCACCTACTCAGGCGACGTTGATCCGGGTGGCTCGGGCCAGGTCTACGAAACCCGCAGGCACGCCCGCGACCACTCGGCCGTTTTCGTCTGGGAATCGGACCGTACGGCTGTGCAAAACCTGACCATGCATTACATGCACGGCTTTGGCATGGTGGGGCAGATGACGAAGGACATCACCTTCGACAAGATCACCATGCGCACAGATGCCGGAACCTGGCGGCAGACGGCAGGGTTTGCCGACTTCCTGCACATGTCAGGAGTCAAGGGCAAGGTCCAGGTCACGAATTCACTCTTCGACAACCCGCATGATGACCCCATCAACGTGCACGGAACCTATGTGCAGGTGAAGTCGATCAACCGGGCCACGAACACTGTTGTGTTGCGTTACGAACAGTCCGACGCCACCGGCTTCCCCCAGTTCTATGTGGGGGATGAGCTGAACTTCCTCAAGCGCAGCACCATGCTAGACGCCAGTGCGGGCGGCTACAAGGTCAAGGCCGTCTCCGGCCCCACCGGCACCGACACGTCAGTGGACCTGCGGGAAATGAGCGTCACCTTGGATAAGGCGCTGCCAGCGGAACTGGCAGTGGACACCTTCGTTGCCGAGAACCTGACGTACACCCCCGAGGTTTACCTTGCCGGCAACACCTTCAAGTCCACACCCACCCGAGGCATCCTGGTCACCACACCCAAGAAGGTTGTCATTGAACGCAACCACTTCGACCAGATGGGGATGGCCAGCATCTACATCTCCGCCGACGCCGTGGGCTGGTACGAATCCAGTGCCGTCAAGGATGTGACCATCCGCAACAATGTCTTTGACAGGCCCAGCAGTAACTACGGTGCCATCTGGATTGAGCCGTTCAGCACCGAGGTGGTGCCAGGCAAGACAGTTCACCAAAACGTCAAGATCGATTCCAACAGGTTCTCACTGAAGCCCAGCGGCCAGCTGGTCAACGGAAAATCAGTGTCCGATCTCAGCTTCACCAACAACGTTGTGAACCACTACGCACCCACCACGCCAGTGGATCCCAAGAGCGTCTCCAGCAAGCCGATGTTTGACTTCACCGGCAGTGCCAACATCACCATTTCCGGCAACCAATACGCGCCGGGGTTCAACCTGCGTGCCAACACGGCGTCGAACATGGCTGCCAGTGAGGTCCACGTTGTTGGCGACGGCGTCCTGGTCAACGAGGACAACATCAACCTCGACGGCGTGCCTGTGTCCCAGCTTGACCCGGCACTGCGCTGGTTGCGGGAGGACAGTTCCCGGTGGAGCGCCGTGGACAAGAACACCGTGACCATCAAGTCCGGCGTCAACGGACTGTGGGCCAGCCAAAACGTGGCAGCCAACATGCTGGTGCAAAAAGCCCCCACAGCGGGCGACGGCGAGATTGTGGTCAAGGTCAGCGGGGCAACGAAGAGCCAGTATGAGGAGTCGGGGGTCATGTTCTATGGCGACGACGACAACTACGTGGCGCTTCAGCGCAAGCACGCCGGCGGTGCGCCCGTGCTGGCCCTGGTTACCGAAACTGCCGGTGTTGGCAATGAAAGCACCCAAATAGCAGCACCCGCCAACGCCGAGCTCTGGTTCAAGCTCAAGCGCACAGGTACCAGTTACACCGGCAGTTACTCCACCGACGGCGCCGCCTTCACCAGCGTCGGCACCATCACGAACACTGCCGTTGGTGCCACCGCCAGGGTTGGCCTGCTCACCGGCGGAATCAGCGACGCCAACACGCCGTTTACGTACAGTGGCATGGCGGTCAACGGCAAGGCGCAGCCCATCTTTGCCAACATCGTCACACCCGGCCCGCTGGAATACAAGGCTGCACTGGCCGACCCCAGCTGGTCAGGAATTGACTTTGGTGCGGCTAAATCGCCCCTGGCATGGATGAAGTACACCGACTCCTCGGTGAAGTCCATCAGCACCACTTTTGCCCCCAAGGTTGCGGGTACCAAGGTTCAGGTGATCTTCAACGACAAACCGGCCAAGGCCAATGCCAATGGCAGCCACACCTTCAAGCTGATGGCCGGACCTAACGTTGTTGAGGTCAACACGATGGGTGCCGACGGCGTCGCCACCCAGGCCTACCGCTGGGTTGTTGTGGCAGATCTGCCCACCAAGCTGCCCGGCACCCTTGTCAACTGCGAGGCAGTTGTGGAGCCCACGCCGTCGGTAACCCCGAGCGCGACACCGTCCGCGACACCGTCTGCCACACCCTCGGTAACACCTTCGGCCACGCCTTCGGTAACACCCTCGGCGACCCCGAGTGTGAAGCCGAGCGCTACGCCGTCGACCGTTCCCACCAACACCGTCAGTGGTGGCGTCAGCTCCGCAACGGTGGCACCGGGCGGGACCCTGACCATCACGGGCAACGGCTTCAAGCCCGGCACCAAGGCAACGTTTACGCTGCATTCGGAGCCGGTCCTGTTGGGCGCAGCGGTGGTTACCCCGGACGGCTCCGTGACATTGACCGTCAAGGTGCCGGCCAGCGTACCTGCCGGCAAACACACGGTGGTCATTGCCGGCACCAGCGCCGCGGGCCAACCGGTGGAGGTCAGCATTGCGCTGAACATCACCGGTGCCAGCCAGCCCGCCACCACGGGTGCCGCCACCACGGCCCCCTCAGCCGATGAGCTGGCAAACACCGGCGCCAACGAGGTCCTCCCGATCCTGGCCTTTGCCTTGCTGGCCTTGTTCGCCGGTGCGGCAACCGTCTTGGTCCGCCGCCGCCGCAGCCACGGCTAAGCGGTAACCCCCACCAACTAACCCGCAGAAAACGCCGAAAATCTCATGAAAATCATGAATTTTCGCCGTTTTCTGCGGGTCAGTTGTTTAAACACCCACCCCGGCACCACGGCCGGGGCCATCGGAAAAACACGATTTCGCGGTGTTTTTCCCCCACGGCTGCAGGCCAGCTGTTTGCGGCGGGAGGGGCATGTGCCGAACCTCACTGGCCGGCATCGACTTTAGCTCTGTCGTGGCGGTAAGGTATGCCCTACAATTTAAATATCCCCCACTCCGGTATCTCCTTTTATTTTCTGCCCAATTTTTGAGGCAGGAGCCTGAAGTGTTTGGGGCCCGCAATGTATTTGTGCGGGCAAGTAGCGTTCATAGGGGATTGCCGGCAAAGAAACGCCATGCGGTGTTGGTTTTTACAACATCGGCGGCCGTACCAACGGCGCACTACATGGCGAGAGATCCTGCCCGGGATGCCGAGTAGCGGCTGGATTTCTGCAATGCGGCAACCTCGCCGCTTGGCCCTATGAATGAGGACATTTTGACCATGCCCGAAAACTTGACAGAAACTTCCACGGAGACCGAGGAAGAAAAAGAAACTACTTTCGCTGACTTGGGTATTGACGGCCGCGTGCTGTCTGCCCTGAGCGACGTTGGCTACGAGAAGCCCTCACCCATCCAGGCCGCCACCATTCCGTTGCTGCTTGAAGGCCGCGACGTTGTTGGTTTGGCGCAGACCGGTACCGGTAAGACTGCAGCATTCGCCGTCCCCGCACTGTCCCGCATGGCTGAGCTGATGGACCTCAACGGTCCCACCAAGGACACCCAGATCCTGGTCCTGGCACCCACCCGCGAATTGGCCCTGCAGGTTGCAGAAGCTTTCACCTCGTACGCCAAGTACATGGACAACTTCTCCGTACTCCCCGTTTACGGTGGCTCGGCTTACGGCCCGCAGCTGGCCGGTTTGCGCCGCGGTGCACAGGTTGTAGTCGGTACCCCCGGCCGCGTCATCGACCACCTCTCCAAGGGTTCACTGGACCTGTCCAACCTGCAGTACCTGGTCTTGGATGAAGCCGATGAGATGCTGCGCATGGGCTTCGCTGAAGACGTCGAGCAGATCCTGTCCCAGACGCCGAAGGAAAAGCAGGTTGCCCTGTTCTCCGCGACGATGCCTGGCCAGATCCGCCGCATCTCCAAGCAGTACCTGAACAACCCGGCCGAGGTGACTGTAAAGTCCAAGACCACCACGGGCGCCAACACCCGCCAGCGCTACTTGCAGGTCATGGGCCCGCACAAGCTTGATGCCTTGACCCGCGTGCTTGAGGTTGAGAACTTCGAAGGCGTTATTGCGTTCGTTCGCACCAAGATGGCTACAGAGGACTTGGCTGACAAGCTCAAGGCACGCGGCTTCCAGGCTGCCGCCATCAACGGTGACATCCCGCAGCAGCAGCGTGAGCGCACCATTGAGGCCCTCCGCGACGGCAAGATCGACATCCTGGTGGCAACTGACGTTGCTGCCCGTGGCCTTGACGTTGAGCGCATCACCCACGTGATCAACTACGACATCCCGCACGACACCGAGTCCTACGTGCACCGCATTGGCCGTACGGGCCGTGCCGGCCGCTCGGGTGACGCCATCTTGTTCATGACTCCCCGTGAGAAGTACTTGCTGCGCGCCATCGAAAAGGCCACCCGCCAGCCGGTGGACCAGATGCACCTGCCGTCAGCAGAGACCATCAACACCCTGCGCATGGGCAAGTTCGCTGAGAAGATCACCGAAACCCTGGCCAGCCAGGATGTTGCCAAGTTCCGCGACCTGATCGCATCCTACGAGCAGGAGCACGACGTTCCCGCCTCGGAGATTGCAGCAGCCTTGGCTGTCATGGCCCAGGGCGGCCAGCCGTTGCTCGTCAACGACCTGCCGGCAGCTCCCGAGTACCAGAAGAAGGAACGCTCCAAGGACGGCTTCGGCTCCCGCGGCCCGACCCGCACCCTGACCGAAGGCAACGCCACCTACCGCATCTCGGTAGGCCGTCGCCAGCGCGTCATGCCCGGCTCCATTGTTGGCGCCATTGCCAACGAAGGCGGCCTGTCCTCCTCGCAGATCGGCGGCATTGACATCCGCGCCGATCACACCTTGGTGGAATTGCCGGCAGAGCTGAGCAAGGACCAGTGGAAGGCACTGAGCCGCACCCGCATCAGCGGCGAGCTCATCAACCTCGAGCTGGACAAGGGACGCCGCCCCACCGGTGGCAGCGCCCCCTACCAGGGTGGCGGAGAGCGCAATGACCGCGGCCAGGGCGGTTTCAAGAAGAAGTTCGACGGCGATCGCAGCGGCGGTTTCCGTGGCGGAGACCGTGACCGTGGCGCAGACCGTGGCGCTGACCGCGGCTTCAGCAGCGACCGCGGCCAGGGCCACACCGGTCATGGTGGCGGCGACCGCCGTCCCCGCCACGAAGGTGGACAGAGCTTCAACGCCAAGGGCAAGTGGTAACAACCACGCCCTAGGGCACTAAAAAGGGCCGGTTATCCAAAAAGATAACCGGCCCTTTTTCCTGCCCAACCCGCCATGTGACGCAACTCATGGTGGATGCGTCAAGGAGGCCAAAAGCCCTGACTTTCCGGGGTTTTTGACCTGAATTTGTTCGCTCTATGGGCCGAATGCGGGCCGTGCGCGCCGTCGGAAGGAATTTTGGCATGGCTCGATTTCACTTCCAGCAAATCCACTGGTAAAGTATTTTCTCGTTGCCCCCCTAGCTCAGTGGTAGAGCGCGTTCTTGGTAAGAACGAGGTCACCGGATCGATTCCGGTGGGGGGCTCGCAAATGAGAAGGCTCGTGTCAAGACGGTTTTGTCCGGGGTGGCACGGGCCAATCTCATTTATGGCGGCATAGCTCAGTTGGTTAGAGCGCACGACTCATAATCGTGAGGTCCCGAGATCGAGTCTCGGTGCCGCTACAGAAAGGCCCCCTTCGCAGCGATGCGAAGGGGGCCTTCTTGTTCCCCCAAACTTTCTGTGGCGCCGGAGCCGTCGCCGCGAATGCTCCTGCTCCCAGCGCGTGCCAAGACGCATGCCGTAGGCTGCCCTCAACTGTCCAAACGAATGTGAGGGAGAAGTAATGAAGAAGGTATTGATCATTGGCGGGCACGGAAAGATTGCCCTGCTGTTGGCGCCGTTGTTGACGGCGGCGGGCCTGGAAGTCACCTCGGTCATTCGCAATGCGGCCCAAATCGACGCCGTGGCAGCCACCGGAGCCACGCCCTTGGTGCACGACGTCGTTTCCTCCTCGGTTGCTGAGCTCGCCGACGTTTTTGCCGGCCAGGACGCAGTGATCTGGTCCGCCGGGGCCGGAGGTGGTAGCCCCGAGCGAACATATGCCGTGGATCGGGACGCGGCTATAGCCTCCATTGACGCGGCCGTGGCAGCCGACGTTCAGCGCTACATCATGGTCTCTTATTTGGGTGCCAGGACGGACCATGGGGTCCCGCCGGACAATAGCTTCTTCGCCTATGCCGAGGCGAAGGCGGCCGCCGATGAGCACCTGCGCGCGGCAAGTTCCCTGGCGTGGACCATCCTGGCCCCCGGCGCCCTGACCGACCAGGAGGCGAGCGGCCTGATTGAGGCGACTCCCGCCGTCGAACGCAGCCCCTCGGATGCACGCAACACCTCGCGCGGCAACGTGGCCCTCGTGGCGGCGGCTGTGCTCCAGCACCCTAAAACCATCATGCGAACCATCGAGTTCACAGACGGGCGCGAGTCAATCGCCCAGGTGCTGACCCCGTAAAGTACATTGCGTGGAACAGCTCGCATTGATCATCGGACTCTTATTCGCCACTGTGCTTGCGGTCGGGTTGGGAGACAAGCTCAGGCTGCCTTACCCGGTGCTCATGCTCATCATGGCGGGGGCTCTGACCTTCATTCCGGGATTCCCGGACCTGCGGATCGACCCCGAGCTGATCTTGCCCATCTTCCTCCCACCGTTGTTGTTCGCCACGGCGCAGAAGAGCTCCTGGGCCGTGTTTCGGGTCCGCTGGCGGACCATCATCATGCTGGCGGTGGCCTTGGTGGTTGTCTCAACAGCCATGGTGGCCGGTGCCGCCTGGCTGTTGATTCCAGGCATTGGCATCCCTGCCGCGATCGCGCTGGGCGCCATGTGCGCGCCGCCTGACCCGGTGGCCGTGGAGTCAGTGGCCGGGCGGGTCCACATGCCGCGGCGGCTCATCACTGTCCTGCAAAGTGAAGGGCTGTTCAACGACGCCGCAGCCATCGTCATCTTCCAGGCTGCCGTGGCCAGCACCATGGATGGCCAGCCGTTTGGCGTGGGCGTGGTGGGCAAATTCCTGCTCGGCGCCGTGATTGCCGTGGCCGTTGGCATGCTCATGGGCTGGGTGACTGGGGTGATCACCAAGCTCATCACCTCCTCCGTGGCCCGCAGCGCCGTGACGCTCATTGTTCCCTTCGCGGCGTACATTCTGGCCGAGGAAGTTCATGCCTCGGGCGTCATCGCCGTGGTGGTCACCGCCCTGGAGATCAAGCGGCACGCCCGCGCGGAGGACGCCACGGAGCGCATCACCCGCGCCGCGTTCTGGGATGTGGTTGAGCTGCTCGTGACGGGCCTGGCCTTTGGCCTGGTGGGCCTGGAAGTCCGGGAGGTCATCAGGACTGAGGGCTCCGACATTTGGGGCATGCTGCCAGCGGCTGTGGCCATCAGCGTCTTGGTGATTGTGGTGCGGTTCCTTTGGTTTGGCTTGCTTGCGCTGCTTTCCAGGAAGCACGACGGCGACCTTCCGCCCACCAGCCTCACGGACGTCATCATCCTCACCTGGTGCGGCATGCGCGGGCTGGCAACCTTGGCGCTGGCCCTGGCGCTTCCCACTGTGCTGCCCGCTGGGGAAGCCTTTCCCGCACGGCATGAAATCATCGTTATTGCCTGTGCAGTGCTGCTGACGACGCTGGTCCTGCCGGGGCTCACGCTGCCGTGGCTCATGCGGGTCCTGAAGGCCACTGACGACGGCGTAGAGGAACGTGAGGCGGCCAGGCTGCTGGCCCTGCGCGCGCAGGATGCGGCCATTGCCGCCCTGCGCGACAACGAGGTCATCAAGAACCTGCCGCCGGAAAAGCTGTCCCTGGTCAAGGACAAGATGAAACGGCTGCACGCGGAACTCCTCGATGGCAGCCTGAAGAATGAAGACACTGACGAGCGCCGCCGTCGTGGTCGGGAATTGGCCATCGCCGTGCAAACCATTGCCCTGGATGCAGCCCGCGCTGAGGTCCTGAGCGCCCGCAACGAGCCGGAGGCCGATCCGGAGGTGGTGGACAGGGTGCTGCGGCAGCTGGACCTGCGCACCATGATCATGCCGGAGAGCTAGGAGCATGACTGTGCGGACGGAAAACCTGGTCTTGTCCCGCCCTGACTTGGGGGATGTGGCAGACCTCCATGCGATCTGCAGCGACCCGCGGGTGTGGACCCACTTCCCCAGCCTCAGGCACACAGCTGTGGGGCAAACCCGTGCCCTCGTGGAGCAATTCATGGCCCTGTGGGAACGGGACGGGCTGGGTCCGTGGGTTGTCAGATTGGCGGGCGAGCCTAAACTTGCGGGGTACGGCGGCTGTTCCATCAGGGGAGCCGCCTTCTGGAACCTGGGGTACCGCTTGTCCCCGGACGTCCAGGGCAGGGGCCTCGCCACCGAACTTTCCCGGGAAGCCCTGGCTCAGGCGAAGCTGCACCGCCCGGAGCTGCCGGTTGTGGCCTACCTGCTGGAGCACAATGCGGCATCCGCACGGGTGGCCCAGAAAGTAGGCCTGTCCTTGGTCCATCGCGGCCCCGACGCCGGTAATCCGGACAAGGATGCCATCCGGCTGGTCTATGCCGACGGCCAGCTCAGCAGTGAGCAGCTGGCGGTGGTTCTGCTCTAACCGGCGGCGTCTTGCCGGAGCTGGCCTGCGCTCCGCGCAGCTGGGGTCCCGGGCCTATGCTGGGGCCATGGAACCCCTTCCCGATGGATCGCCCTGGGCACTTCCCGACGCATCCGCCGGCGCGTGGCTCAAGCCCCTGATCGACGCGCCATGGCATGACATGCACGCGGTGGTGCCCCGTGGATTCGAAGCCTACGCCAGGATTTTTCATCCCACGTGGCGTGACCGCCCGGAAGGCACACTGACGTGGCACGGCCACGAGGCGCCCACCGAGTGCGGGATCGAGGACCAAGTGGTGGGCTGGTCCGTCGTCGCGGAAGCCTTCGGAAAGCAAATGCATGCCCTGGCCCAATTCGGGCGACTAGTTGGGCCAGAAACACCCATGCTGGGGCCCTTGGACGCGGCAGGGTGGCGGTACGGCAGCCCGGAACCCGGGAATCTCCCACCAGCAATACTGGCGGCGGCCGCGGTCCACCTCAGCGCACACACGGCCACGCCGGACCGTGGCGTGACTGCCATTTGGAACGGCTGGGGCGGACTGAGCAGTTCCGCCGGCTACCTGGAGTTATCCTTCGCCAACGGGGCAGCCGACGGTGAGTTTGTGGGAGGCATGGCAACGGTGGGAGAGGGGCCGGGTTCCGGCTTGCTGCCTGCCGAGGTGGTCAACGGGGAAACGCTGGAGTTACCCGGGCGCAGTTACTACCTTTTCGACGCCGGGCCGCGGTTTTACACCGATCCGGGCTGGGTGAACCTCGCGCCCTGGCACCATTCCCCGGACTCGCCGCAGTCGCCCAATATCCTGTGGCCCGCAGACAGGACATGGGTGCTGGTCTCGGAAATCGACTTTGACTCCACAGTGGTGGCGGGCAGCCGCGAACTCATTGCGGCACTGGCACAGGATCCGACCATCGAAGCCCTGGTGCTTCAGGAAGGAGCCGACCTGACGTGGGATGCCGACGTCCCCAACCGCCCAATTGACTAGCTGACGCTACCTGGGCCCGCTGCGGGATCAACGCGCAGAATGGAAAACAGCAGGGAGTCCCGCCGGGCGCCGTTGACCAGCCGGTGGGAGCGCAGCAGCCCCTCTTTCTGGAAGCCACTCTTGTGGAGCACGCGGATTGAGCCAATATTTTCGGGATGGCAGGTGGCTGTGATGCGCTCCAGGGCGAGGGTGTCGAAACCCAGTCCGAGCAGATGGCCAACGGCTTCGGTTGCGTAGCCTTGTCCCCAACAGGAGCGCTTGAACGTGTATCCGAGCTCACCGTTGCGGTCCAGCGGATCGGTGGTCCAGACGGACACGGAGCCAATGACCTGGCGCTCCAGAACCGCCGCAAGCGTGAACCGTGCCGGGGTTGTTGGGGAGGTTGACTGTGTGGCCTCCTCGACGAACGCGGCCGTCTGCTCCAGCGTGTTGGGTCCCCAGCTCGAGTAGCGGGACACCTCGGGGTCCGAGGCGTACTGGTGGACGTCCGGGATGTCAGCGGTGGTGAAGCCCCGGAAGCTGAGCCGGGGCGTCTTTGGCAGGAGTGCGGGGGTGCTCATGGTGTGCCTTTCACTTGTGTGCGCAGGGTCACGAGTTGTGCTTTCCCCTCGTAGTATTCCTGCACGATCCCTAGACGGCCTGCGCGGAGACTGGTGCATTCAACCAGTCTTGACGCTTAAGGATTGTGGAATGCCACATCGAATCCTCAGCCATTGGCGTATACGGTAGATATATGTCTAGCACCGTTGGCAACGAAGCCGCCTCCAAGCCCGTCCGCACCCGTAACATCCCGGCAGAAATCGCCCGCTCCTGGCTCCTGGTCCCCGCGACCCGTCCCGAAATCTTCGACGAAGCCGCAAACTCCCGTGCCGACGCCATCGTGTTGGACATCGAGGATGCTGTTGACCCCAAGAAGAAGGACGCGGCCCGTGCCGACGTAATCAACTGGCTGCGCAACGGTGGCCAGGCCTGGGTCCGCATCAACGACGTCCACTCCGACTTCTGGGCCGACGACGTGGCAGGCCTGCGCAACACCCCCGGCCTGTTGGGCGTCATGCTGGCCAAGACCGAGCAGGCCGAACAGGTCAAGGAGACCTACCACCGCCTCGACGGCAAGACCCGCGTCCTGGCCCTGGTTGAGTCCGCCCTGGGCATCGAGGAAGCCAACAACATTGCCCGCGCCGAGGGTGCCTTCCGCCTCGCATTCGGCTCTGGCGACTTCCGCCGCGACACCGGCATGGCTGCCGACCGCGAGGCCATGGCCTACCCGCGCGCCAAGCTGGTCGTTGCCAGCCGCGTGGGCAACCTGCCCGGCCCCATCGACGGACCCACTGTTGGCACCAACCACCCCATCCTGCGCGAACAGTCGGCCATCACCGTCTCCATGGGCATGACCGGCAAGCTGGCCCTGGCCATCGACCAGACCACCATCATCAACGAAGTCATCAGCCCCACGCCCACGGACGTCGCCTGGGCCACCGACTTCATGAACGACTTCAACGCCCGCGGCGGCATGATCCGCGACGGCTCCGACCTGCCCCGCCTAGGCCGCGCCGAGAAGATCATGAAGCTGGCAGTCGCCTACGGCGTCCAGCCCGCACTCTAAGGCATTGGCTTCCGCAGCGCCGCTGGCGTGCCGGCGTTCCCTCGCTCGCAGTAAGATTTTCCGCTCGTTCCTCGCCGGAAAATCCATCCTCGCTCCGGGAACACCAGCCCACCAGCGGCGAGCTGACTGTGCCTGAGGGCGGACTGGTCCGTGGCGTCTCTTGGAATGTTGACGGGCCTTCGCTGTCCGTGACCATGGACGACGGCGACTCCTCTGTGCCGCTGACGGCTGGGCAGTGGCTCCGGTTCAGGATTCGCGCCGGAGATGGCGTGCCGCCCCGGTATTGCCTTGGCTACGTGAGCGTTGCGGGGGCTGCCCAGTCACAGCACATCCCCTGCCCGTCGGGGCTGTCTGCTGAGCGCGGCTTCCAGTGCGGCTCGTGTTTTGCTCGGGACGATCTGCGCCACATGCACGACTTCCACCGCAGTGGCTATGCGCCGGCGGGGATGCGGGATTACCTGGCCCAGCCGCACTGGCTGTACATCGCCACGTTTGCCGACGGCACCACCAAGGTGGGAACCGCCTCGCAACTGAGTAAATGGCGCCGCCTTGCGGAGCAGGGCGCGGTGGTGGCCCAGTATGTGGCGCTGGCCCGCGATGGCGCCGTGGTGCGCCTGCTGGAAGACTCCGTGACCAACGGGTTGGGCCTGACGCAATTTGTGCGCGCGGCAGCCAAGCTGGCTTCCCTGCTCTCACCCCTGCCCATAGCGGAACTGGAGGCAGGCAATCAGGCGGCGGCCGGCGTCGTCCGGGAATTCCTGCAAAACCACGGGCTCGAGGGCTTTGAGGTTGTTAGGGAGCGGTGGGAGCCAAGCTCGTTCGCCCACGCCCTCACAGCCGGCGGGCCCAGGGTTGGCTATCCGCAGCCGTTGGATCGGGGCACTCACGGCATGCGGATCGAATCCATGCTGGGACCCTGCGCCCTAGTGGCTGTTGATGACTCCGAGGTGTCCTTTGTGGTGGACCTTGCGGGGCTGAAGGGGCGCAAGATCTTGTTTGGCGACTACACCACAGAGGTGCCGGCGCTGCAGGAGTCCCTCTTCTGAAACCTGGAAGCTGGCACAAGCCCCTCGGCCGCCAGTGGTATTTGGCCCCAAGTGGTTGGTGGCGCTGGGGCTTGAGACCGGCGGCTGACCGGCGGCACGTTTGTCTCATCGACTGCTGACCGTGGCCACACAATGCTGCCTGTAGCCATGCAACTCGCGGCTAGGGTCAGCAATCGCACCGAGATGCAAAAGGCTCCCTGGCGCGGCTAGGGAATCCCGGCCTCCCCAAACTCGCCGTGGGCCCACTCGGGCCCCTCGGCCGGTAGACTTGGGCCCGTGCTTAACGACTTTTGGGAAACCGCTCCGCCCGCCTACAAATACGCCGTTTTTGGCGGCATGGGGCTGACCTTCATCGGGATCATCATCATTGTGATCGGTGCCCTGACAAAAACACCCTCCATGACCTTCATCGCCTTGCCGTTCATTGGCGTGGGACTTCTGGCGCACATGGCGTCCCTGGGCCTGCGCGGACGCAGCATCCGCAAGGAACTGAAGGCCGCGGAGAAGCGCAGCAAAGCTTAACCAAGCGACGGCGTGCCAAACGGGTGGGGACACATGAAATTTCATAGGTCCCCACCCGTTTGGCACGCCGTCGGCGTATTTGGTGCCGGCGTTTTTGGTGCCGGTGCGCCTTAGTGGTCCACCGGCTCCGGGTTGGCCACGGCACTGCGCAAGGCCCACAGGCACATGAGTGCCGCGCCCAGCATAAGTGCAACGCTCACCATGGCAACCGTTCCGGAACCGGAATCGAAGGCGTGCTTGGCTGAGCTCAGCAACGCCTCGCCCTGCCCGGCCGGCAGCGTTCCGGCAACTTCGATGGCACCGCCCAGGGTTTGTGATGCTGTTTCCCGGTCCGCCTCGGCAACGCCGGCCGGGAGCACCACGTTCATCCGGTAGGCGGCAGCCAGGATGCTGCCCAGAATGGCCGTTCCCAGAACCGAGCCCACCTCATAGGCAGTCTCCGAGATTGCCGAGGCCGCGCCAGCCTTGGCCGGCGGTGCCGCGGAGAGGATGAGGTCGTTGGAAATGGTCTCCGCCATGCCAACACCGGCTCCGAGGACAACAAAGGCCGCAATGATGCCGGCCACGGAACCGTCAGTGTTGAGCCAAACGATCAAGAAGCCCATCGCGTTTAGGAGCAGTCCGGCCGACACCAGCCACGACGGCCGGACCCGGCTGGCCAAGGATGCGGCCAGCAGCCCGGAAACGATGGTGATGGCAAGCCCCGGAACCAGCACAAAGGCGGCGTTGGTGGGGGAGAGGCCCACCACCAATTGCAGGTGTTGGGTGATGAAGTACAGGAAGCCCACCAGCGCAAAGATGCTCAGCAGATTCGCCATGACACCGCCACTGAACACGGGGTTCTTGAACAGCGTCACGTCCATCATGGGATTGTCACGGCGGAGCTGGCGGCGCACAAACACGGCGCCCAATGCCAGCCCCACCACGATCAGGACGATGTTGGTGACGGAGAGCCCCGACTGGGCAATTTCCTTGATGCCGAAAATGGTGGGCACCATGGCGCCGAAGGACAGCAGAATGCTCAGGGCATCAATCGTGCCAGGGGCGGGATCCTTGGACTCCGGCACAAAGATCGGGGCCAGGATCAGCAGCGGTATCAGCACCGGCACCGACATCAGGAAGACGGCACCCCACCAGAAGTGCTCCAGGATGAATCCGCCCACAATGGGACCCAGCGCGGCGCCACCGGAGAAGCCAGCCGCCCAGATGGCGATGGCTTTGCGGCGCTGATCCGGGTGTAGGAACAGGTTGCGGATCAGGGACAAAGTGGAAGGCATCAGCATGGCGCCAAACAAGCCCAGCAGCGCGCGGTAGCCGATCAAGGCGCCAGCCGTGGGGGCAAAGGCTGCCAGAACCGAGACGATGGCGAAGCCCGTGCTACCAATCAGCAGCAGTTTGCGCCGGCCGAACCTGTCAGCCAGGCTGCCCATGGGCACCAGCAATGCCGCCAGCACCAGGGGATAAACGTCGATGATCCACAACAGCTCCGAGGCCGACGGTACCAGCGCCAAGGAGATCGAGGGGATGGCAAAGCTCAGCACCGTGTTGTCCACTGAGACCAGCAGAACGGGCAGCATGAGCACCGCCAGGGCTATCCAGGAACGGATGCCGGCGCGTGCCGGGGCCCCGGTGGAGTCGAGTTTTGAGGTGTTTACTGATGTGGCCATGTTAAAGATTCTATACCGTCCAGCCGGTTTACTGTACCGTCTGGACGGTGCATTGCCTCACATCTTGTAGGCTTGCCTCATGACTACACAACCCTCAGCCCGTGAGCGGGTCCTTGCTGCCTATGAGGACCTGCTCATTGGCGATGGCCCGCGCGCAGCCACCCTGGAAGCCGTTGCTGCTGCCGCCGGTGTCTCCAAGGGCGGCCTGCTCTACCACTTCAAGAGCAAGGAAGCCCTGACGGAGGGGCTGCTGGCGAAGTTGCGCGCATGCGCCGAACTGGACTTCGCCGCTATGGCGCAGGACCCCGAGGGCTGCGCCAAGTACTACGTGCGGACCAGCGTTTTTGGCGACACCCCCTTTGACCGGGCCATTGTGGCGGCCCACCGCCTGATTCAAAGTGACGACGACGCCGTCCGGCACGTTTTCGCCGAACTCCACGCCCGCTGGTTTGAGCTGATCTTGAGCGATATTGGCGATCCTGCCGTAGCCCGCGCGGTGATGCTGCTAGGCGACGGCTTGTATTTCAATGCGACACTTTTTGGCTTCCCCGCCGTGGTGGCAAGTCCGGCCAACGCACAGGAAAAGGTGGATGTAGCATCACTGCTGGACGTGGTGGACAAGATGCGGTCCGGCACGCGGTCGTAGTGTGCTTTTAGGCATGGCCGGGCTATACGCTTAAGCCCATGAGTATCAATCCCGAGCTGCAGGGGCGCAGCTACCGCTTAGGCGAAATTTACAGTGTTGGCCGCGAATCAATTCGGGACTTTGCCCGTGCGGTCAAGGCCACCCATACAGCCCATTTTGAGGTTGCTGCAGCCCAGGAATTGGGCCATGCGGACCTGGTGGCCCCGCCCACCTACGCCATCATTGTGGCACAGCGGGCAGACGCCCTGTTGATCAACGACGCCGATTCCGGGATCGACTTCTCCCGCGTGGTCCATGCAGAACAGCGCTTCACGCACCACCGGGCCATTGTGGCCGGGGATGAACTGGTTGCTGAACTCCACGTTGACGCCGTTCGCGGAATGGGTGGTGGCGCCATGATCACCACCCGCGCAGAAATTTCCACAGTGGCCGGCGAGGCAGTGGCCACCACAGTGTCAGCCATCTTGGTTCGCGGGGAGGGACAGTAATGACTACAGCATCATTGAACATTGCAGATTTGAGCGTTGGGACCGAGATCGGCGCACGCGTCATCGAGATCTCCCGCGCCGACCTCATTAAGTATGCTGGCGCGTCCGGTGACTTCAACCCGATCCACTGGAACGAGCGCTTTGCCCGTGAGGTGGAACTGCCCGGTGTCATTGCGCACGGCATGTTCACCATGGGTGCCGCCGTACAGTTGGTGACCGACTGGGTGGGCAACCCCGCCGCCGTCGTATCCTATGGAACACGCTTCACCAAGCCCGTCCCCGTCGCCGACCTTGATGGTGAGCCGGGGGCCGTTGTGGCCGTGACGGGCGTTGTTGGTGCGTTGGATTCCGACGCCGGAACGGCCCGGATCGACCTGACCGTCACTTTGGACGGTCAAAAAGTTTTGGTCAAGGCACAAGCCACGGTCCGCTTGGCGTGAGTGAAGTTACCGCCTGGCGCAACGGTGTCATCACCGCGTACGCCGGCTCCGGGCTGGTCTTTGCCACCTGGGTTTCACGCATTCCCGCCATCCGCGACGATCTTGGCCTGAGCGCGGGACAGGTGGGGCTGATGCTGCTGTGCATGTCCCTGGGCTCGTTTGTCTCGGTGGCGGCCTCCGGCCTGGTGGTGCTGCGGCTTGGCTCCAAACTGACGTCACGGCTGGGCAGCATCATCCAAGCCATCGGCGTCATCATCATGGGCCTGGGGGCCACCGTGTTTGCGGACACCTTTGTGGTGGGCACGGGCCTGGTGATTGTGGGACTTGGCACTGGCAGTTGGAACACCTCTTCAAACATTGAAGGGGCCGCCGTTGAACGGGCACTGGGGCGGCACATCATGCCCCGGCTCCACGGATCCTTCAGCATTGGCACGGTGGTGGGTGCCGGTCTGGGCGCCTTGGCGGCTGCCATTCACCTGCCGGTGGCGATTCATCTGTCAGTGGTTGCCGTGGCCGTCTGCATTGCCGTGTTCATTGGTGCCGGCCATTACCAGGCAGACAAGCTCAATTCCACGGCCGCCATGGTTGACCTCGGTGACTCCGGCGCGGTTCCGGGCACGGGCCCCATCCCCATCGTCGGGGCCAAGAACTCCAGCCCCAAGAGCCCCACCAAAGACGAAGCCAAGGTGGCCGCTGCAGCAAAACGCGATGGCAAGGCCAAAATTGCCGCCGCCTGGCGGGATCCGCGCACCTTGATGCTCGGCGCCTTGGTGCTGGGGCTGGGCCTGGCCGAAGGCGCAGCCGGTGACTGGGTGGCGCTTGCCATGGTGGACGGCTACGGCACAAAGGACTCCATCGGCGCCATTGGCTACGGCATCTTCGTTTCAGCCATGACCATTGGCCGCTTCGCCGGAACGGTGCTGCTGGATAAGTACGGCCGCGTCATTGTGCTGCGGGTGGGTGCGGCGCTGGCCGTGGTGGGTTTGGGCCTGTTTGTGTTTGCCCCCTCGGCGGAAATAGCTTTGGGCGCGCTGGTCCTGTGGGGTCTGGGCTCGGCCTTGGGCTTCCCCGTGGCGATGTCGGCTGCCTCGGATGACCCGGAGCACGCCGCGGCCCGCGTGTCGGTGGTTTCCACCGTGGGATATGGCGCGTTCCTGGGCGGTCCGCCGCTCCTGGGCCTGCTGGCTGAGCATGTGGGCGTGCTGCACTCGCTGCTGGCGGTCCTGGGCCTACTGGTGGTGGCGTTCTTCCTGACCCCCGTGGTGCGCAAGCCAAAGTATTTGGAGAACGCAGGCAATGGGCGCAGTGCGGCTAATGTTGAATTGTGAATGAGCAAAAGTTACTAAGTTCCCTGACAACGTTGCACGTGGGCGGCCCCGCCAAGAACTATGTTGTGGCCACCACCGAGGCGGAAATCATTGCGGCCGTCAAGGCAGCGGACGGCGCCGGTGAGCAGCTCCTGATCCTGGGCGGCGGCTCCAACCTGCTCATCTCCGATGACGGTTTTGCCGGCACCGTGGTGAAGATCGCCAGCAGCGGCTACACAGTTGATTCGCAGGATTCCTGTGGCGGTGCCTCCGTTGTGGTCCAGGCAGGCCACGACTGGGATGACTTTGTTCACCAGAGCGTGCTGCATGCCTGGAGTGGGCTGGAGGCGCTCTCCGGCATTCCGGGCAGTGCCGGCGCCACACCCGTGCAAAACGTGGGCGCCTATGGCTGCGACGTCTCCTTGACCATTGCCGCCGTGCGGACCTGGGACCGGGAGAAGAACGCTGTCCACACCTTCACCAGCTCGGAGCTGAAGTTTGGCTACCGGGAATCCCTGCTCAAGGCCACAACCGTCAACGGATCGCCGCGCTACGTGGTGCTCAGCGTGGAATTCCAGCTCCTGCTGGGGCGGATGAGCGCGCCCATCAAGTACGCGGAACTGGCCCGCACGCTGGGAGTTGAGATTGGCCAGCGGGCAAATTCCCTGGACGTCCGCCGTGCCGTGCTGGCCCTGCGCGCCTCCAAGGGCATGGTCCTGGACCCCGCCGACCGCGACACCTTTTCCACCGGTTCCTTCTTCACCAACCCCATCGTTTCCGCTGAGGTGGCCGCCACGCTCCCCGCCGATGCGCCGCGTTGGCCTGCCGGTGATCTGGTCAAGCTCAGTGCAGCGTGGCTCATTGAACACGCCGGGTTCGCCAAGGGCTACGGACTGTTGGGTGAGGTGCCCGCCACCTCCCAGACGGACGACGCCGGGACGCCGCCTCGCGCCTCCCTCTCCACCAAGCACACCCTCGCCATCACCAACCGTGGTGGTGCCCGTGCCGAGGACATCCTGGTGGTGGCCCGGGAGGTTCGGGACGGCGTCGTCCGTACATTTGGGATCACGCTGGTGCCGGAACCGGTGTTGGTGGGCTGCTCGCTGTAGCCACGCCCGCACCACCGCGCCCGTCCCCGGCACCACCCCATACCCGGGTAGGGGGTCAAGACGGCTCCCGGGTGTGATGTGCACCGGCGCAGGTTTTCATAGTGTTAATGGAAAGATCTGTCCTTTCTATTAGCTTGGTGCTTCCATTTGCGAAGCCCGGCACGAGGAGTACCCATGTCGTCGGCAACACTTGATAGCCCGGATGTCTTGGACGAGAGCGAAACTCTCCCCACGACAACCAAGAAGCGCCCGGCACGGGACCGCCACGTCACCGACTTCATCCAGCTGACCGAGCAGGTTCGCGCCGCCGGCTACATGGAGCGCGACATCAAGTGGTACGTGATCCGGATTATCCGCCAGAGCATTGGCTACCTGGCCGTTTTTGCCTTGTTCCTGACGTTGGGGCAGAGCTGGTGGCAGCTTGTCACGGCCGTACTTTTCGCTTTCATGTGCACTCAAACCGCGTTCGTCTCGCACGACGCCGCCCACCGCCAGGTCTTTGCCTCGGCCAAGAAGAACGCGTGGCTGGCCCGCATTGCCGGCAACCTGTTTGTTGGCCTGAGCTACGGCTGGTGGATGAACAAGCATGGTAAGCACCACCTGAACCCGAACAAGATCGGCGTCGACGGCGACATTGACCCCGGCGCCCTGGTCTTCGACCCCGAGAACGCTGCCAAGCGCAAGGGCTTTGCCAAGTGGTTCGCCCGCCGCCAGGGCTATTTCTTCTTCCCGCTGCTGACTCTTGCCGCACTGGATCTGCACATCTCGGCTCTGGGCCGTGTCCTGGACCGCAAGCAGATCGTGCCCGAACGCAAGGCCGAGATCGCTTTGCTGTTCGTCCGCCTCGTGCTGCTGCCGGCCTTTACCATCTGGTACCTGGGTTGGGCGATCGGCCTGGCGTTCATCGTCGTGCAGATCATGGCACTGGGCCTGTACATGGGCGGTTCCTTCGCCCCGAACCACAAGGGCATGCCGCTGGTACCCAAGGACGTCAAGATTGACTTCATGCGCCGCCAGACCCTCATGAGCCGCAACATCACCGGCGGCAAGTGGGTTGACGTGGCTATGGGCGGACTGAACTACCAGATTGAGCACCACTTGTTCCCGACCATGTCCTCCCGAAACCTCAGGGCCGTCCAGCCCATGGTGCGCGAGTACTGCGCCGAGCGGAACATCACGTACACCGAGACCACCCTGGGCCAGTCGTACATGATCGTGATGCGTTACCTGAACCGTGTAGGCCTGGGCCAGCGCGATCCGTTCGAGTGCCCCATCACGGCAAACATGCGCACCGCCCGCTAATCCCCAGCTGCTCCCACCACTCGCAAGCTCGTGGCGAGTCCCCGTGGACCCGCCAACTGGCCCGCAGAAAACGCCGAAAATTGACCAAAATTGTTGATTTTTCGGCGTTTTCTGCGGGTCAGTTCTGTGGGGGGATAGATTGGGGGCATGAACCCCCGCGTCACACCCACCGTCTTGGCCCGGCTGCGCCTTGCGGCCCAGGGCATCCTGCCAACGTCCACCAGTCCCAGCCCGGGGCCGGTGGACGTTGTGCGTTCACTGGCAGCCCTTCAGGGGCAGGACTTTCCGGGCGCGCTGTGGTCCATTGGCCTGCGCGCACCGTGGAGCACACGCGCCACGGTGGAAGCAGCGTTCAACAGCGGCGAACTGGTTCGGTCCTGGCCCATGCGGGGCACGCTGCACGTGACGCTGGCCGAGGATTTGGGCTGGATACTGTCCCTCACAGCCGAGCGCATGGAGAGGAGCCTGGCCACACGCCACCGCCAGCTGGACATCGCTGCGCCGGATGTGGAGAAGGTGCGCGAGCTCGCCTTGACGCTGTTGGGGCAGACGGGCGGCCGGGTGACGCGGGATGAGCTGTTTGCCGCCTTCGAGCGGGCCGGCCAGGGCACAAAGGCCCAGCGCGGCTACCATCTGCTGTTTCTGCTCTGCCTCCAAGGAACCCTGGTGCAGGGCCCCATCAACACTGAGGCGGGGAACGGCAACTCCCAATTCTTTGTCAGCTCGGAAGAGTGGATCAAGAACCCGCGTACCCTGAACCGCGAACAGGCCCTGGCCGAACTGGCGCTGCGCTACTTCAGTAGCCACGGCCCGGCAACCATCAAGGACTTTCAATGGTGGGCCAAGCTCACGCTCAAGGACATCACCACGGGACTTGACCACGTCAAAGATCAGCTGACCAGCGTGGAATGCGAGGGCGTCAGCTACTGGCTGGCGCCGGAAACGGCGCAGCTGCTCGGCGGCACGGTACCCGGGGCGCGGTCGCTGATACTGTTGCCGGGCTTTGATGAGTATTTGCTGGGGTACACGGACCGCAGCGCCGCACTGGCTCCGGAGCACGCCCCGCTGACGGTGCCCGGTGGCAACGGCGTCTTCAAGGCCACTGTCATCCACGGCGGACAGGTGACCGGAACCTGGCGCAAGGCGCAAGGGGCGGCGGAGAAGCAAAGGGAACTGGCCGGCGTCGTGCTTCCGGAACTGTTTGGCGAGCTGAGCCCAAACCAGAACCGAGCCCTGGAAAAGTCCGCGGCCAACTACAAGCGTTTCCTAACCCCCAACTGAGACGCGGTTGTTGCTAAAAATCGCGTGATTTATAGCAACAACCGCGTCTCAGTTGGGAGGAGGAGGTTACAGCGTGCCGGTGGCGATCTTCAACATGCGGCGCAGCGGCTCGGCGGCACCCCAGAGGAGCTGGTCGCCCACAGTGAACGCGCTGATGTATTCCGGGCCCATCTCCATCTTGCGAATGCGGCCCACGGGGACTTCCAGCGTGCCGGAGGCGGCCACGGGGGTCAGATCGGCCATGGAAGCTTCCTTGGTGTTGGGCACCACCTTGGCCCACTCGTTGTCGGCGGCCAGCAGGGACTCGATCTCCGCCACTGAGAGGTCCTCGCGGAGCTTGAGCGTCAGGGCCTGAGAGTGCGAGCGCATGGCGCCGATGCGCACGCACAGGCCATCCATGATCACGCGGTTGGTAGCGGAAGTGCCCAGGATCTTGTTGGTCTCAACACCTGCCTTCCACTCTTCCTTGGACTGGCCGTTGCCCAGATCGGCGTCGATCCAGGGGATCAGTGAACCGGCCAGCGGCACGCCGAACTGCGAGGAGTCAACGCCGTCGCGCTGGTGGGCCAGGACCTTGCGGTCAATTTCCAGAATCGCGGATGCCGGGTTGTCCAGTTCACTGGACACCACGGAGTTCAGCGTGCCGAACTGGTTCAGGAGCTCGCGCATGTGGCGGGCGCCGCCGCCGGAGGCAGCCTGGTAGGTCATGGAGGTGCCCCACTCGACCAGGCCGTTCTTGAACAATCCGCCCAGGCCCATGAGCATGCAGGAGACGGTGCAGTTGCCGCCCACATAGTCGCGCACACCAGAAGCCAGACTTTCGTCGATGACGCCGCGGTTGATGGGGTCCAGCACAATGATGGAGTCGTCATTCATGCGCAGGGTTGAGGCGGCGTCGAGCCACAGCCCGTCCCAGCCGCGGCCGCGCAGCTCGGTGTGGACGCGCTTGGTGTAGTCCCCGCCCTGGGCTGTGACAATAATGGGAAGTTTGGCCAAAGTATCAATATCAAAGGCGTCTTCGAGCTTGCCGGCGTCGCCGGAGCCTGCAATCGCGGGGGCGCTGCCGCCGGCGTTGGAGGTGGAGAAGAAGACGGGGTTGATATCGCCGAAGTCGCCTTCGTCCTGCATGCGCTGCAACAGAACGGAACCGACCATGCCGCGCCAGCCAACCAGGCCGACGGAAGGAATACTGTTATTGGTCATGAAGCCCAGTTTAGTGGTGCGGGGCCAATTGGCTGTAGTTCGTTTCACCAAGCGAACAAGTACGACGCCGTTCCGCACCAACGCGCGACGCTGCGGCCGTGGCGCAACCAGGGGCATGCCCCGCATCCACCACGGGCAAGGCGCCTACTCCGGGCGGATCAAGGTGATGCCACGGGCCTTGCGCAGTTTCTCGGCCCTGTGTTCGCGGGCAAAGTAGACCCAGCTCCAAGGAACGAAGATGCCGGACAGCAGCAGCGGAATGGTGTTCTTCAGCGCTTCCTGGTGTCCGGCCTGAATCCAGTGGATCACAAAAAATGCAATGCAGAACGCGTAGATTGCTGAGATTATCAGTGAGATGGCCAGCAGCCCGCCGGCGCTGGTGACGGGTTTGACAGCACTGCCCACCGAGCCCTTGTACACGCCGTATTCCTCCACTGTCATGCCCTGGCGGAAGGCCTCACGTTCCACCTCAGATTTGTAGAACCCCTTGCCGCGTTTCTGTGCTGGCCGGGATCCGTGCTGGCCCGGAGGGGCTTGGTGTGCTCCGACGGTTTTCTTGCTCATGGCAAGACCAGCTCCCGCAGCCCGGAGAGCTTCTTCAGCAGCCCCTCGGCGTTCGGGCCGACCGAAACGGCCTGCAGGTGCCATGCCGTGGCTTGGTCCATCATCAGTTGGTCCAACATCAGTATGTGATGTTCTTGGCGCGATCAGGGTTTTCGTGTTCCCATTTTTCGCGCAGCCGTGCTGTCCTGAAACCGATCCAACTGAGCAAAAGCATGAACGCGGCCGCCCCGAACATGACGGGGCCGCCCACAGGGTACTGGCTTGCCACCAGGAACCAGATGCCGCAGCCAATGAACCCCACGGCAAAGACGATGGGGATGGAGCTCTGAATGCGGATGTTCTTGGGTTTGAGTGGCGTCTGGGATCCGTTGACGTACATGCCGCGCGTGTAGGCGTGGGGGCCGTACTGGCTCCGCATCCTTTTGCGGTCACGGATGAGGTTGTTGTGGTGGGGTTCGTACGGTTCCGGTTGGCTGTCCTGCTGCGTATTTGTCATTGGTTTTTCTGGTGTCCCAGCAGTTTCTCAGTCAGTAGTGTGCGGGCTTGCTCATCGCTGAAGACGCCGGGAATTTGGACTGTTGGTGCGGCCCCTGTCCCGGAGGCCATTTCCCATCCGCCGGGGCAGGTCCGCATCGCAACATTGCTTAGATTGCCTTGTTCATCCGTGCAGGTGAAGATCATGGCGGCTTTCTGATTGTCACTGGCAAACAGCCTGGCCATGTCCAGCCAGCCGGCTGCCAAATCCGCATCGGCCTGTTGTGCCGAGGCGTACCAGCCGCCCAAGCCGCGGCCCTGCATCATGAGGTTTACTTCACCGTTGAGGAAGTAAACAACGCCTGCTCCTTGGTCGGGGGACGTGAAGGCCACCGACACCCAGCGGGTTGAATTGCCCATCGCATAGATCGTGGCGGCGGCCAGGCCCTTGGGCGACATGGTCTCGCCGTCTTCTGCAACCAAGAGGCCGCGGGCAAGGAGGGACGAAGCGCCGGCAAGCAGCATGTCCTTGTTCTCGGCAGGATACTCGGCCTGAAGGGTGGCGGCGCCAACAGCGGCCGCCTGGTTTTGGAAGCGGGACAACATGTACTGGATTTCGGCGATGCCAAATCCGCCCATGGATTCATCAACGGTCATGCTAGGTCTCCCTCAATTGGTCCAGCGGATTTTCTCATATGTTCGGTCACCAGTTCCATGGCAGCAGCTTGCCGGGGTCTTTCACAACATCACTGACTGCATCAACTGTATTTTTGGCAGTGTCATTCGCGAAGTCGTTCGCTGCCTCAATTGCTTTGGGACCGTTCTCACCCAGCCATTGGGCTCCGGCTTCGATCTTGTCCCAATTGTCGTAGATGGCTATTGCCCCGGCCGCCACGATCGCAAAGGGTTGTTGCGGCCCCGGTATCAAGGCTGCGGCCCCGATCCCTGCCCTGACCAAGTCTGCGGCGCCGGAATCCGTGGCAGCCTTGATGTTGCCGCCGAGGTCACCGTCCCTGTATCCTTCGCCGATGAAATTGCCATGGGCCATCTTATTAATCCCCGACACCGCGTCAATGCCTACGCCGGCCCACCCGAGGCCCGTTCCGAGCCCCTTCAGGGCGCTGGCCATTCCGGGGCTGGTGGCCAGGGATTCGGCGAACTTCCCGCTCTGCAGCAGTTCTGCGCCGTTGTTGAGGAACTTGGTGGTGGGTCCCATGTTGAACCAGCGGGTGTCCAGGAACGCGGAAACGGCGCCCGGTGTTCCCCAGGCGGCCTTCAAGTCCTTGGCGTGGAGCAGGAGGTCGCCGGTGAAGGCGATGTTCCGGGCTGTCGTCAGGGTGTCCGGAACAAACTTGTAGATGTCCCAGGGGCGTTTGACGTAGTTGTCAAACCAATTCCCGTTGGGGTCATATTCCCAGAACGGCTTGTCGCCGCCATCACCTTTGTTGCCAGAGGGGACACCGGATGGTCCGCTCAAACTGGCAACCGAGCTTGCCTGTTCCTGCTCAGTGGCATTGATCTTGAGCTGCTGGGCTGTCTCGTCGAGCATGGTGGCGGTGCGGGAAAGGATGCCGCGGTGCTGGCCGCGCCACCGCGAAGCGAAGCGCTGTGCGTCCGGGCCCTGCCAGTAGCGCGGCAGCTGGTTCACGGCGCCGTCGATCAGCCGCTGCGCCTGGGTGAGGGATTGGGCTTTGCCAGAGAATTCCTTGGCCAGTGCGCGGAGTTCTGCAACATCAGCGCCCAACATTTCAGACATGGCTACTCCGGAAGGCTCGGGGACAAAAGCAAGTTCACTTTGAGCTTAGTGGCGGCGGAATTTTGCCGCGATGGGGCGGACTCCCCATCGGCCGACTATTCCGCCTGGAACTCGGTGTCGCCCCTGGCCCACAGGGTAATTCGGTACTCGGTGCCGTTCTTGGCCGTGTGCCAGCCCTCCAGCGGGGAGGCGCCGCGGAAGGACCATTCGTGGCCCAGTCCCGGCGCCTGCGTGTCCCCGGAAACGTCCGAGTTGATGACAGTAACCACCGCAACGTTGCAGTGCTCCATGGCCTGCTCAAAGATCTGCCCGCCGCCAATGACCCACACTTCGTCGCCGCCGGGCGAGAACTGGGCTTCGACGAGGGCTTCCTCCAACGAATCGAGCACGACGGCGCCACTCGCCTCGGGCGTGGAACCCCACCCCTGCTGGCGGGTCACCACAATGTTGGTGCGCTGGGGCAGGGGGCGGAACTTGTCCGGGAAGGAATCCCAGGTCTTGCGGCCCATGACAACCGGATGGCCCTGTGTTACCCGCTTGAAGTGGGCCAGATCCTCCGGCAGATGCCAGGGCATGCCGCCGTCGGCGCCAATGACACCACCGTTTGTTTGCGCCCAGATCATGCCAACAATGGGCTGGCTGAAACGGTAAAAAGTGGGGATGGAGGGTGACTCACTCATACAGCGATCGGCGCCTTAATCGTGGGGTGGTGCTGGTAGTTGACCAGCTCGAAATCGTCAAAGGAGTAGTCGAAAATTGACTCCGGCTTGCGCGTGAAACGTAGCTGCGGGTACGGGTACGGCTCGCGGGAGAGCTGCTCGGCAACCTGCTCCAGGTGGTCGTCGTAGATGTGCACGTCCCCGCCGGTCCAGATGAACTCACCCGGCTCCATGTCCAACTGCTGCGCCACCATCATGGTCAGCAGCGCATAGGAGGCAATGTTGAAGGGCACGCCCAGGAAGGTGTCGGCGGAGCGCTGGTACAGCTGGCAGCTGAGCTTTCCGCGGCCGTCCTCGGTGGGGGCAACATAGAACTGGAAGAAGGCGTGGCACGGCGGCAGCGCCATGTTTTTCAGCTCACCCACGTTCCAGGCGGACACAATATGCCTGCGGGAGTCCGGATTGTCCGCCAACGACTCCATGACCTGGCTGATCTGGTCGATGTGCTCGCCGTCCGGGGTGGGCCAGGAGCGCCACTGGACGCCATAGACGGGACCCAGTTCGCCGGCGTCGTCAGCCCATTCATTCCAGATCTTGACACCATTTTCCTGCAACCACGCCACGTTTGAGTCGCCGCGCAGGAACCACAACAGTTCCATGGCCACGGACTTGAAATGCACGCGCTTGGTGGTGATCAGCGGGAAGCTTTCACTCAGGTCAAAGCGCAGCTGGCGGCCAAAAACGCTCCGCGTGCCGGTTCCGGTGCGGTCCGACTTCGCTGTGCCGTTGGCCAGCACGTCGCGCAGCATGTCTTCGTAAGGGGTCTGGATAGTCACGCCCACAAGTCTACTTGCCGCGCTGGTTCAGACGCCCCTGCACCAGTGAGATCAACGTCTTACCGTCCAGGCCGGCATGAGTGCCTGCCTCCAGGAGATGCTCGACGGCGGCCATCACCTCCGTGGGGGTTTCCGGCTCAGTTGGGGGTCCAGCCGGGTTGGACACCGCAACTACCGTGCCCTGCCGGCGGTTGGTGGTGACCAGTCCGGCGGCCTCCAGCTCCTTGTAAGCACGGGCCACGGTGCCCGCAGCAACTCCCAGATCTGCGGCCAGGCTGCGAACAGTGGGCAGGCGGGTGTTGGCGCGAAGTTCGCCCACAGCAATGAGCGAGGCTATTTGGGTCTGCACCTGTTCGTACGGTGGGGTGGCCGTCCCCAGGTCAATGACTATGCGCGCTTCCACTCGACGCTACTTGTTCAACGTGGCTGTGGCGGGGTGCTCCGCAGTGGCCTGGGGTGTGAAATCGACGGGGCCCAGGCGCCGCAGGGGATAGAAAACCACAAGGGCCGCAAAGACGAGGCACCCGGCGCCGAAAATGCCGGATTCAAAGTGGGGCGCCAGCGGGTTGGGGTCCGGCGCCACAGGAACCATGACCAAGAGCATGCCGAGAATCGCGTACCAAGCGCCGGTGACCGTGCGGGCCACACGGAACAGGGAACGGCGGCGCAGTGTCCTGTCAAGGGATAGGGAGGCATTACCCATCCCGGGGCGGACAAGGACAAATCGCGCGGCGACAAGGCCAGCGGCCAAGATGACCAGCGAAACGATGCAAGGGACCAGATACATGGCCTTGGGGGTGGGCAAACCATCCCAGGTATTGCGTCCGCCGGACGTCGCAACGGCGTAGGCGTTGATCAGCGCCAGGGCAAGCCCAACAGCCGCCACCACAAAGGAGATGTACATCGGCCAGGGGAGCCACACCCCGAGTTTGGTGCGGGGCGGTCCCGGGGTGGCGTAGTTGCGTCGCAGCAGAAATTCCACGGCCGCATAGGTGAGCAGGATGAAAAGCGCTGGCATGGCCACCACACCCATGGGCCCAAGCCAGTGTCGAAGGGCATAGCCCAGCGCCCCGCCAACAATCGCGGCTGGCAGAACTGCGGCAACGGCCGCGTCTGTTAGTTTTGCCGCGGCTGGACCATCATCGGAGTCAAGCCGCGTGGAAGTCTTGACGCCAGACAAGGTGTTGTATCCGGCGTCGTCAGTGGGAGTGTCAAGGAATGGCGGCTTCCACAGCAGCATGGCGATTAATACGAGCCCGTTGAAGATGCCCAGCCAATTCACCCATGAGGTGGTGTCTGAACCCGGCGCGGGCTGGGAGAGGTAGTTTCGGGCAATCGCGGCCAAGCCCGACGCCACCGTGGCGGACACCCGCAGCAGCCGGTTCATGCCAATAACCCGCAAGGTTGTGTTTTGCTCGGGAGACAAGGCCTCCAAGGAACGGCGCGATGCGATCAGCCGCATGACGAGCAGCGTGCCCGCCACAAGGATGGCCAGTGCTGCTGTCAGTGCGGTTGCCAGCACGTATCCGGGAACCCTGCCGTGCCGGGTCAAGATTGATTGGCCCGTTTCTCCAAGAACGACGCCTTTGGCAGAGATGAATTCTGGAGCAAAAAACAGGAACGGGAGCGTCGCGGCCGTCACGGCAAAGACGCCAAGAACCGTGCAGCCGAGTGCCGGCTGGACGTAGTCGCGGATCCTGCGGTATTCAAGGACGGCCACCCGCCTGGCCGATTTTGGTGCCGGCCACGAGGCCTGTCCAATCGCGTGGACGCCAACAACGGCCACCGCCGGGGCCATGAGGGCAATCCACGGCACGGTCGACCAAGGATTGTCTTGTACTTGGTCCGGATCGTAAATCCCTGCCTGGGCAGCACCGGCCAGGCTGCTCAGCACCCACGCAATGATGCCAGTCCACAGGGCATGATTGCGGATGTGCTCCAGCGACTTTGCCGCCGCCTGGTTCCATACAAATAGCCGCAGCGCCAAGTACGTTGCAACGGTGGCAACAACCCCCACCGTCCCTGCAAGGATCAGCGCTTCCATCCAGTTGATTCCAAACACGATCGTTCCCCCAACGTCTTTGTATCAAGCGTACGGTACAAAGATTGGGTTGGAAAGAAGGGCACGGACCGCCCAGTCAGGCAGTCGGCGAAACGGTGAGGCTATTGGGACAACAAATCCGCATGCTGGGCGGCAACAACGTTGGGGTGGGCGCGGAGCCGGTAGCGGAGGGCGTTGTCACCGTAGGTCTGAAGGATGGGGCTGTTGCCCGGGTCCGCGGACAACCCCCGGGCCTTGGCCTGAAATTCCGGGCTGACGGCGAGCTGGGGCATGGTTGCGTCCAGGGCCGGGTTGAAAAAGAACGGCAGGGAGATCCTGTCGGTGCCGCGCAGAGGTGAGATGACCCGGTGCAAGGTGGCCTTGAGGTAGCCGTTCGTTGCCAACTCAAGCATCTCGCCAATGTTGACCACAAAGGTTCCGGGCACCTGCGGCGCGTCGATCCATTTGCCCTGATAGTCCACCTGAAGACCACCCTTTTCCGGCTCGACGAGCAGGAGTGTCAGCACACCGCCGTCGCGGTGGGAACCGACGCCCTGCACGGGCTCCGGGTTGGATTCGCCCGGATAGCGCACAATCTTGAGCACAGGGAACGCCTGAGCTGCGAACGCCGCATCAAAGGTGTCCTCGGGTGCCCCCAGTGAGAGGGCCAGGGCCCGCAACAGTTCCAGCGAGATGGCACTGAGCCGGTTGGTCCATTCGGAAACGACGGCGCGCATCTCCGGCAGCCCCTCGGGCCACAGGTTGGGACCCTCCAGACGCCAATAGTCAGCCACCCCGGGGCCGGGCGCCACGGCGTCGCGCTCCACGCCGATGTCAATCTGCTCGCGCCAATCCACGCCCCCGTCGGTGAGTTCGCCGCCCATGCGGGTGTAGCCGCGGAACTGGGGGCTGTGGATGTTCTCCACGGCAAGCTTGACTTCCTCGGGCAGTTCGAAGAACCGGCGGGACACCGAGAGCATGGCGTCCGTGAGTTCTTGAGGCACCCCATGGCCGGCCAGGTATAGGAACCCCACCTCATGCATGGCGTCCCGCAGCTCACTGCGAAACGCGGCGGCTTCCTCTGGGCCGGCACTGAGCCGGGAGAAGTCCAATACTGGCAGTGAATCGAGTGACGGCATGCTATATATCCTTTACGGCGACGTTGGCAAGCGAAATCCCTTATTCGCTCCAATGTTACGTACCTCAGGACGTTAATGGGGAAGATTATGTCGATTTGCTACAACTTGGGCCGGATGGGTCGCTAGTCCTCGTAGGGCTTGTGCTGCTCCAGCGCCACAATCCGGCCAGGATCGGCAACCGAAACATGGGCCACCAGGACTTCTCCGGGGGACAGATGCGGGTCAAGGATGGGAAGCCTTTGGGCAAGATCCTTGGACATGTGCCCGGCCAGGGTTGCCAGAACTGTTGGCATGACGGGGCGGTGCGTACATACGGCGGCGGCACTGGACCGGGTCAGCAACTTTTCAATCACCGAGCCGGCCTTGCCTGGATGCCGCTTGTGGTCAGCCTCCGTCAACCACGGCACCACCCGGACCTTGGCCTTGGTGGCCTGTGCATAGGGGGAAATGGTGGCAATGCACCGCATCCAGCCGCTGGTGTAGACCTTGCCCGGATGCCACGACATCAGCAGGCGCTGCAGGTACAGGGCCTGGCGCTTGCCGGTTGCAGCCAAAGGGCGTTCGCCCTCGGCCCGCGTCCATGCGGCCCGCGGCTTGGCCTTGGCATGCCGGACTATCAGCAGCGGCCACGTTTCCAGTGCGCTGGCCTCATGGGCAGCCACCAATGCTTCCAACGGCTCCACGTCGGAAGGGTTGGACAGCAGCCCGCGCGCCTTGTTGGGGCTGCACCAAGCAACTGCGTCCACCTCTTTGCCGTCAGGGATCGGTGGCATGTCATCCACGGGTGCGGCCCAGTAGTGGACTTCCTTGTTGCCGGGTTTGACGGCATAGCGGATGGAGGACAGCGGAATGCCCAAGGTGATGGGCAGGCCCACCTCCTCAAACACTTCACGCACAGCGCATTCGGGCAGGGTTTCGCCCTTGTCCAATTTTCCCTTGGGCCAGGACCAGTCGTCGTAGCGCTGCCTGTGGATGAGCAGAACTTCCAGTTTTTTCTTCTTCACCCGCCAGCACAGCGCGCCGGCGGCATAGATGGAGACGTCGGTGCCCTCAACCACCAGGTCCTCGAGGTGTTCGGTGCTGCGCATTACCGGTGCAGTGTTGAGTGCTGGCGTGAACGGCTGGCAAGCAGCCACGACTGGATGTCGAGGAGGGGCTTGCCGTCACTGTCGAGGTGGTGTCGCTTCCATTCGCCGTCGTTTTCCAGGTGCCAGCTGGCAGTTCCGGAGTCCAGGTAGCGGGTCAGGAGTGAGTGCACCTCTGCAATGTCCTCCCGGTTGGAGAGCCGCACCAGTGCCTCAACGCGGCGGTCAAGGTTGCGGTGCATCATGTCGGCCGAGCCAATGTAGACCATGGGGTCCCCGGCGTTGGCAAAGGTGAAGACGCGTGAATGTTCCAGGAAGCGGCCCAGCACCGAGCGGACGGTGATGTTTTCGCTCAGGCCCGGAACGCCCGGGCGCAGCGAGCAGATGCCGCGCACAATCACGCCAACGTCCACACCCGCCTGCGACGCGCGGTAGAGGGAGTCGATGATGGCCTCATCCACCATGGAGTTGACCTTGATGCGCACCTGGGCGGGCAGGCCGGCCTTCTTGTTGGCGATCTCGGCGTCAATGCGCTCGATCAGGCCAGACCGCACCGAACGCGGTGCCACCAGCAGCCTGTCAAAAGTGGTTTTGGGGGCGTAGCCGGAGAGCTGGTTGAACAGCTTGGACAGGTCCTCGCCCACCTGGTTGTCCGCCGTGAGCAGGCCCAGGTCCTCGTAGTACCTGGCCGTGCGGGGGTGGTAGTTGCCCGTGCCGATGTGGCAGTAGCGGCGCAAACCATCTTGTTCCTGGCGGACCACCAGGGAAAGCTTGCAGTGGGTTTTCAGGCCCACAATGCCGTACACCACGTGCACGCCTGCCTGCTCCAGCTTGCGGGCCCAGGAAATGTTGGCCTGCTCGTCAAAACGGGCCTTGATTTCCACGAGTGCCAAAACCTGTTTGCCGGCCTCGGCAGCATCCACCAGGGCATCCACAATGGGGGAGTCGCCGGATGTCCTGTACAGGGTCTGCTTGATGGCGCGAACCTTCGGATCGGCGGCAGCCTGTTCAAGGAATGCCTGCACCGAGGTGGAGAAGGAATCGTAGGGGTGGTGCAACAAGATGTCACGACGGCGCATGGCGGCAAAGACGTTGGCCGCCTTGGACGTTTCCGAGGCGTTCAGGTCGCGGGAGGTGTGGGCCACATGCTTTGGGTAGCGCAGATCCGGCCGGTCAATGTTGCCAATGATGGACAAGCCGCGCAGATCCAGGGGTGCCGGCAGCGAATAAACCTCGGTGTCCTGCACATCGAGCTCACGCACCAGCAACGCCAAGATGCTGGGGTTGATGTCAGTGGCGACTTCAAGGCGCACGGGCGGACCAAATTTGCGCCGCAGCAGTTCCTTTTCCAGCGCCTGCAGAAGGTTCTCGGCGTCGTCCTCTTCAACCTCAAGGTCCTCGTTGCGGGTCACCCGGAAGGAGTGGTGCTCCACAATTTCCATGCCGGGGAACAGCTGGTCCAGGTGCTCGGCGATGACCTCTTCCAACGGGATGAACCGGGCAACACGCCCCGGCACGGTGCCGGCGCGCGGCCCGTCCACCGAGACAAGGCGCGGCAGCAAGTCCGGCACCTTGACGCGGGCAAAGAGCTCCTTGTCGCTGACAGGGTTGCGGACCACCACGGCCAGGTTCAGGGACAGGCCGGAAATGTACGGGAAGGGGTGAGCCGGATCCACTGCCAGGGGGGTGAGGATGGGGAACATCTTCTCGGCAAACATCTTGGAAAGCTGCACCTTGGACGGGTCGTCAAGTTCTTCCCAATGGACCAGGTGAATGTGCTCGTAGGCCAGGGCCGGGCGGATCTGGCTGGCAAAAACGTGCGCATGCCGGGCCTGCAGCTCATGTGCGGCGTCGCTGATCTGCTCCAGAACCTCCAGGGGGCTGAGCCCGGCGGGGGAGGGCACCGCCAGTCCGGTGGCAATGCGGCGTTTCAGGCCGGCCACCCGCACCATGAAGAACTCATCCAGGTTGGAGGCAAAAATGGACAGGAAGTTGACCCGCTCCAGCAGATGCAGATCCGGGTCCTCGGCAAGTTCCAGCACGCGGGCGTTGAAGGCCAGCCAGCTCAGTTCCCTGTCCAGGAACCTGTCGGGGCTGATGTCGCCCTCCGGAATGAGCGTGGGCTCAAAATCCGGGATCTCGATCCTGTCCTGGGTGGCCCGTGAGGCCGGCACTTCACCCGAAAAGAACCGTTCCTGGCCGTTGGATGCCCTGGTGTTCACGGATCCCTTGTATTCGCGCTTCATCGACAAGTCCTCATAGTTGGTGATGCTTTGAAACAACATTACAAGTTTGGGCCATGGCACGGGAAAATTTCCCGTGCACGGATCAGGAGGACATGGGCCCGTACATCACAGAGGAGTCCCACTTGGTGAATCCCAGTTTGCGGTACAGCGCCACCGCAGCCTCATTGTCGGCGTCAACGTACAGCATGATGGCTCGCAGCCCCGCGTTTTGCAGGTGGTCCATGCCGGCCCTGGTGAGGGTCTTGCCGAGACCCAGTCCCTGGGCTGCCGGGGTCACCCCCACCACGTAGACCTCGCCGATGGCCGCCTGGCCCGAGCGTGCCGGGTGGATTTTAGTCCAGTGGAAGCCCAGAATCTCATCGTCCCCATTGACGGCCAGGAAGAACCCGGCCGGATCAAACCACGGCTCGTCCATGCGGGCCTGCAGATCGGCGCGGGTCAAGGAGCCCTGCTCCGGGTGGTGGGCAAAGGCCGCCGCATTGGCAGCCAGCCACGCGTCCTCGTCCTGGTTGGGTACGAAGGTCCGCAGGGTCACGCCGTGGGGGGCCGGGTAGTCCTCGAGCCTTGGCGCGTGGGGCTGTGAGGTTTGCGGGGCCTGGCGGACCAAACGCATGCGCCACAGTTCGCGGATGGCGCGGTAGCCGTAGCTGGCGGCAAGATCGGCCGCCGCCTCATGGTCGCCGTGGGACCAGGCCTTGATGCCATGGAGGCCGCGGACTTCCACCAGCTTGTCGGCCAACATGGCGCCCACGCCGTCGTTCCGGTAGGCGGGGTGGACCACAAGCTCCAATACGCCTTCGTTGCCGTCAAGGACCACAATGGCCACACCGGCCAGGTCCTCGCCCACAGAGGGTGAGGCGTCTTCCGGGGCGTAGGTCAGCAGGGTGAGAACGCTGTGCGGGCCCGCCTGGGTGGATTTAAGTTCCACCAGTGTTTGCTCCGAGAAGGGCGGGTTGCCGTCGGCATCTTCAGCCGCGTCAATCACCGTCTGGATCTCGCGCAGAATCTCAGGGGCGGGGGCGCCTGCGATTACGGTCACTGGCCAGCTGTCAGTCTTTGCGGGGCTCATAAGCACAGCCTAGTAGGCCTGCCGCAGCTAACGCGAGACTGCCCATGAATAGTTCGCCGTCAGGGGTTGCCCGGCAACGCGCCAAGGCGCCACGCCCGGTTGTGCTGGTTTGCATGTGGGCAAGGAGGTGGCATACAGTTTGAGGGCAGCAAGATGGGGCAACCCAACACAGCTTGCAGTTTGTCTGGGGGGATGCACCAGTGGGGTGTCCTCGATACGTTCGACCCGTATGTCCTCCACCAAATACGCAGAAGGTCCGCAGCGTTTGCTGCGGGCCTTCTGCGTTGTGTGCCATGCGGCAACGAGGTTGGCGACCAGGCGCTAAACGTCAGCCATGTTGCCGTCGGGCAGGCGTGAAACCGTGAGCCGGTACCCAACGTTGCGAACGGTGCTGATCAGGCTCTCATTTTCCGAGCCGAGCTTTGCTCGCAGGCGCCGGACGTGGACGTCCACCGTGCGGGTACCTCCGTAGTAGTCGTAGCCCCACACCTCATTGAGCAGCTGGGCCCGGGTGAACACCCGTCCGGGGTGCTGGGCAAGGTACTTCAGCAGTTCAAATTCCTTGTAGGTCAGGTTCAACGCCGTGCCGTGAACGCGGGCCGTGTAGCTGTCCTCGTCAATGACAATCCCGGCGGCCTGGATTTCCTGGTGGGTGCCATCCTCGGCGCTCGCGGCACGGGTCAACGCCAGGCGGATCCGGGCCTCCACTTCTGCCGGCCCGGCGGATTCCAGGATGACGTCGTCGGCAGCCCATGACGCGGTCACGGCGGCCATGCCGCCTTCGGTCAGAATCAGCAGTAGGGGCACACTGATTCCCGTGGCGCGCAGGAGCTGGGTCAGGGAGCGGGAGCCAACAAGGTCTTTTCGGGCATCGACCATGATCAGGTCCGACGGCTTGGCATCCAACAGGGCGGTAGGCACGGCGGGCAGAATGTGCACGTGGTGGCTCAAAAGTTCCAGCGCAGGCAAAACATCCACGGAGGAACCGTGGTTGTTGGTCAGCAATAGAATCTGCGACATGTCTTCCTAACAAAGTGCTGTGAATGCGCATCTTTGAGCGACGAACCACTGACAAGCCCCTGATGGGGTGTGCGGGAAAAACTAAACGCCTCCGCCACAGGGTTGTTCCACAGTGTACCGGCAGAATAGGGCAGGATTGATGTGTGAAGTCATCTACAGCCGGTCTTATTGGAATCGTTGCCCTAGCACTGCTGGTGGCGGGGCACTATCTGGGGCTTGGCTATGCCGTGGGAGTCAGTATCGCGTTGGCCGCCGTGTTCGGCTACGGCTGGCCGCACTACCTGGGGATCCCGGCCAAGAAAACCCTGGGCACCGTCATCGCCCTGACCGGGTCGGTGGCGGCGCTGACGGCGGGATTCACCAGCGGCGTCGACTACCTGGTGTGGACACCCATCTTCATCGCCATAGGATTCGGCGCCATCATGGTGGTGCAGCTGATTCGCGGCACAGGCCAAAAGCACCGGCTGGAATCCACCCTGGGTTCCGGGGCTGGCGTGCTCGTGGCGGGATTCGCCTGCGGCTGGGTGGCCTCGTTCAGGTTCCTGGGTGAACCGGGCATGACGCTCATCGTTGCCATCAGCACCGCCGTGGCGCTCATGGTCGGCATGCTGCCGTGGCCGGACAGGGTGGTGGCGCCGTTGGCCATTGTGCTGGCCGCGTTGGCGGGCCCACTGGCGGCGCTCATGTTCTCCGATGTGCGCATTGTGCCCGCCGTTGTTCTGGGCGTGCTGGTGGCGGCCATCGTGGCGGCCTTCCGGCGGTTGCGGACACTTACCGGCCATCAGAAGCTCAGCATCGGTTCAGTCGCCGCAGCACTGGCACCCGTATTGTCGATGGGTGCACTGGTGTATTTCGTGGAAAAAATGCTCTTGTCCTAGAGTCGCCGTGCCCACTGTCAATATTCACTGTCAATATCCGCAGTCAAGAACATTGTAGGATGGCATCATGAGCGTACTTGCCTTGGAAATTTTCTTCATTTGCCTTTTGGCGTTGGCCGGCGTGGCCATGGCCTGGTTTGCGGGTTTGGTGGTGTGGCGCCTTTTCAAGGGCCAGCAGTAGTTCGCCATGCCTATTGAAATCCCCTCGGATCTAATCCCGGAGTTGGTGCCACTTTCCTGGCTGCTTGGCACCTGGACCGGCGCTGGCCGCCTTGGTTCAGGCGAGGAAGATTCTGAATACTTCGCCCAAACAGTCACCTTCAAGGCCAACGGCCTGCCGTATTTGCAGTACACGGCGGAGTCCTGGCTCACCGACGAGGAGGGGACCGTTTTGCGTCCCCTGTCCGTCGAGACAGGCTTCTGGCAGCTGGACCGGACCTTGAACGACGCCGACGGCGGCCCCGGCCTCATCCCCGCGGACATTGTGCCCGCGTTGCGAACGGCCGACGACGTCGAAGCCTTGCGCAACGCCGATGATGGCTTCGACATCATGGTCAACATCGTCCACCCCGGCGGCATCTCCGAGCTGTACTACGGCGCCATCAAGGGCCCCCAAATCCAACTGTCCACCGACGCCGTCATGCGCGGCGCAGGGGCCAAGGACTACACCGCCGCCACGCGCATCTTCGGCCTGGTCAACGGCGATCTGTACTGGCGCTGGGATGTGGCCGCCAACGGCAAATCCCTCGACGCCCACGCATCAGCAGCCCTGAAAAAAGTCACGCCCTAACACCACAGGGCCGGGTTCTTGTGCCTGCGCTCCCGCGGAATAGGTCACTACTAGAAGGCGTTGCACCCGTTATGAGCTATTTGAGTCCTTTGTTGAACCGATCAGGTGCCGTGCAGGCTGGCGGCCTTGATGCAGGTGTGGCCGCCCACTATGGGGATCCCAACCGTGAGCAGCGCCTGTTGGCCGGGTATCTGGGCAAAGCCGGCAGTGCTGTGGTGGACCTTTCCCACAGGGGCGTGGTGAGCGTGTCCGGACCGGACAGGCTGAGCTGGCTCAACACCCTGTCGTCCCAGCAGCTGACCAATCTGCAACCCAACACTGGCACGGAGCTGTTGCTCCTTACGGTCCAAGGGCGCATCGAGTACGACGCCCGCGTTGTGGACGACGGCCAGATAACTTGGCTGGTGGTGGAAACCGCCGAGGCGGAACCGCTGGCGCAGTGGCTCAACTCCATGAAGTTCATGCTGCGCGTGGAAATCACTGACGTTTCCGCCGACTGGGCCGTGCTCGGCTCGGTTACCGAGGTGCCCGACTGGGACAAATTCCTGGTCTGGGTTGATCCGTGGCCGCACCTTGCCGTGGGCGGGTACAGCTACGCCACCGTTGCCGAGGACCAGCACCCCGGTCTGGAGCGCCCCTGGCGTGAATACCTTGTTCCAGCCGCCGAGCTGGAGGCGGCCGTGGGCCAGCGGCCCCTCGCTGGCGTGTGGGCTGCCGAGGCTCTTCGTCTGGCTGCCTGGCGTCCGCGCCGGGGCGCTGAAACCGATGAGAAGTCCATTCCGCACGAGCTCGATCTGATGCGCACGGCCGTGCACCTGTCCAAGGGCTGCTACAAGGGACAGGAAACAGTGGCCCGGGTCCACAATTTGGGCCACCCGCCGCGACGCCTGGTGTTCCTGCAGCTTGACGGTTCCTTGCACACCTTGCCTGCTCCCGGCAGTGAAGTTTTCCTGGAGGACCGCGCGGTGGGCCGGGTTACGTCCGTGGCACAGCACTTTGAAATGGGCCCCATTGCGCTGGCGCTCATCAAGCGCACCGTGGATCCTGACGCTGTCCTGATGGTCGACGACGACGGCGAGAAGTACCCTGCCAGCCAGGAGATCATCGTAGCCACCGACGCCGGCCAAGTCGTTGGCCGGCAAACCGGCTTCCTGCGCGCACCGCGTTAATTGAGATCCACTTCACGGATGGGGACCATTGCATCCAGATAGTCCACCTGGAATACTTCATGTGGAATATCTGGGCGGAAGGATAGTGGACATGGTGCGGGAAACCCCTTTGACACCACTGGGAGTAGCAGCCTTGGGGCTGCTGGTTGAGCGTCCCATGCACCCCTACGAGATGTACCAACTGCTCATGCAGCGCCACGAGGACCGCCTGGTGAAGATCCGCCCGGGCACGCTCTATCACACGGTGGGCCGCCTGGCGGCTGCCGGCATGGTGGAGCCCACCGGCACAGACCGGGATGGCAACCGACCGGAACGGACCACCTACGCCGTACTTCCCCAGGGGAAGAAAGCGTTGGAGAGCCGCATCAAGGAACTTCTGTCAACACCGGTCAACGAGTATCCCTGTTTCCCACAGGCCTTGGGGGAGGCACACAACCTGCCTCCCGGCGTCGTGCTTGAACTTCTTCAAACACGCCTCACAGCGCTGGAAGCCGGCCTTGCTGTCCTCAACGCCGACGCCGCCCTAGCCACATCGAGGGGCGTGGCTAGAAAGTATTGGATCGATGTTGGGTACCAACAGCATCTGCTGCGAGCCGAAATTGATTGGGTGGGTGGCCTGCGGGCCAACATCACCGATGGCACCATTCCGTGGTGAGCCACACACAGCAAGAACTTCGTTTAGATTAAGGAACACCCATGGAAATCGTGGCAAAACCCTGGCCCGCATTGTGGGCACTTGTTCTGGGTTTCTTCATGATCCTTGTCGATTCCACCATTGTCTCGGTGGCCAATCCCAAGATCATGGAAGGCTTGAACACTGACATCAACTCGGTCATCTGGGTCACCAGCGCCTACCTGCTCGCCTACGCTGTCCCGCTGCTGGTGACAGGGCGGCTGGGCGACAAGTACGGGCCTAAGAACCTGTACCTGGTGGGTCTGAGCGTCTTTACCCTGGCCTCGCTCTGGTGCGGACTCTCCGGCGACATTGGCATGCTGATCCTGGCCCGCGCAGTGCAGGGCCTGGGCGCCGCCATGATGACGCCGCAAACCATGGCAGTGATCACGCGGATCTTCGCACCGGACAAGCGCGGCCCCGCCATGGGCCTCTGGGGTGCCACGGCAGGCGTTGCCATGCTGGTTGGCCCCATCCTTGGCGGCGTGCTGGTGGACGGCCTTGGCTGGGAATGGATCTTCTTTGTCAACGTGCCCGTGGGTATCGTGGCCTTCGTCATGGCCTGGCGCCTGGTTCCCAAACTGGCGACACACCACCACAAGTTTGACGTGTTGGGCATCCTGCTCAGCTCCGTGGGCTTGTTCATGCTGGTGTTTGGCATCCAGGAAGGCGAAAAGTATGACTGGGGCACCATCGCCGGCCCCATCTCCGTGTGGGGCCTGATCATTGCCGGGTTGGTGGTCCTGGTGCTGTTCGTCATCTGGCAGGCCGTCACCAAGGGCGAGCCGCTGGTGCCGCTGCACCTGTTCAAGTTCCGCAACTTCTCGCTGGCCAATGTGGCCATCATGTCTATGGGCTTCAGCATCACCGCCATGAGCCTGCCGCTGTTCTTCTACTATCAGCTGGTCCGCGGCATGACGCCCACCGAGTCGGCCCTGATGATGATCCCCATGGCCTTGTTCTCCGGCATCCTGGCGCCCTTTATCGGCAAGCTGGTGGACATCGTGAACCCGCGCTACGTAGCCTTCACGGGCTTCATCCTGATGTCCGTCTCGTTGCTGTGGACGGCCTCCCTGATGAGCGCCGACACTCCCATCTGGCTGTTCCTGCTGCCCAGTGGTTTGTTGGGCATTGCCAGCTCGGGTATTTGGGCGCCACTTTCGACGACGGCCACCCGCAACCTGGGGCCCCGAGAGGCGGGCGCAGGCGCCGGAATCTACAATACGACCCGGCAGATTGGCGCGGTCCTGGGCAGCGCGGCCATTGCCGTGCTGATCACGGCCAGGCTCAGTGCCGAACTGCCAGCTGGTGCTGCCGCAGGCGCCCAGGGCATGGGCGGGCAGCTGCCCGCGGCCCTGCATGAGGGGTTCTCGGCGGCGATGGCGCAGTCAATCATCCTGCCGGCGGCAGTGGTGCTGCTGGGTGCGGCCATGGCCATCATGTTTGCCAAGCCGCGCCCCGTGTCAGCTATTTACGCCGGTTTTGATGACTCTGAAGAGAAACCTGCGTCTGCAAGCCAGCAACACTAAAGCCCATTGAGGTTGCCAGGGCATGGGCTGCGGCATTGTTGATGTCCGCCTGCCATTGCACAATCAGGCCGGCAGCGAGGGCTTCATGGGCGGCAATGCTGGTGGCCAGCCGCCCCAGGCCCTGGCGCCGGACGTTGGGCGCCACCAAGGTGCCCAACTGTGCCAGCAGGCCCTGGTATTCGGAGTAGGCGCTGCACGCCAAGGGCTCGGCGCTGGGCTCCCCATGGGTCATGAGCGTAAATTTGTGGGCCCGGTGGGCAAGCCCCACGTCATTCACGTCGTCGGGCGGGCACAGTGCCTGAAGGTCCAATGCCGCTTGGGCGCCGGTTGAGACGTGGACCGTGTCCGCGGGCTGGTGCAGCGCCAGGTCATCCGCGTAGTACAGGCCTTGGGTACCCAGGCCGCGTCCGCCGTCGTTCTTGGTCAGGCGCAGCATGATCGAGTGGTCGCTGAGCTCGTCGTCGTCCAATGCCTCGGCCATGTCCAGCAAATGCTCCGGCCCCGTGAGGATTGACTGGTCCCACAACCTGATGAAGGTCAGGGAGGGGCTCTGGACGGCGTGGGTGATGCGGCCGCCCAGGTTGCCATTCACCAGGGAGTCCGCGGGAAGATTCAAGCCGCGCTCCCATGCCAGCCGGACAATGGGGGACGAGCTCAGATCGAATGTCATACATTAAACGGTAACGCCCCACGCCCTCCCCGGAGCAAATACACGCTGCGGGGCGTTTAGCGCATCCGGGGCTTTCCCTCCGCCCCGCACGCACAATCCGCCCCAGTTCAGGCCCCCGCCACTCTAGTGACACATTTTCAAAAACAGAGTGGTGGGGCAGGAAATGCTGAGTGCTTGGGCGGAAACTAGAGTGCTGGCCGCCAAATAATGAGGTGTCCGCCACTCGTGTTTGACGAATCGAGGTCTCCCTACGATGATTGCGCGCACCTTGCGCAACCATTATTCCTCTGGGGGAGTTGTCATGCGTTTTTCCTCGCCAGTCCGACGGCGGCGCGAAGGCCAGCGTTTTTCCGAAGCCGCGCGTGTTCCGGCCAAGCCCGCCATGCTGCGGATTGCAGCAGGCATGCTGGGCCTGGCATTGGTGGCCGGCGCGGGTGCCGGTGCCGTGGTCTCCGCGTCAGCCGCTGAACAGCCAGCCACGCCCGAGGCCACGGAATCGGCCACCGCCCAGACCGTCAAGGCGACTTCGCCTGCGCCCGTCCCGACAGCCCAGGAGCAGGGACCCGCAGCCCCGCAGGCCCCGGCAAGCAGCGCGCCGGCCCCCGCCGAAGTACCGGCGCCAGCCGTTCCGCCGGCCCCGGCCAGCAGTGCACCGGTCCCCATCAGCAGTGCGCCGGCCCCGGCCGAAGTACCCACGAGTGTACCCACGCCCACGAGCACTCCGGACGCAGCAAAGGTTCTGCCTCAGGCTCAGGCACTGGCAGCCGCCATCACGCCCCTGACCTGCCAGAACGGAACCGTCTACACCATAGACAGCGATGGCACGCTCCGACTGGTCAACACCAGCACCGCAGCGCAGACAACGATTGGCGACATCAGCTCAGAGAACGATCTGAACGCGCTGGCACTCACCCGGGACGGCCAATATGCCTACGCAGTGGACGACACGAGCGACGACGGCGACGTCACCGTCTACCGCTATGCGTCCGCAACAGGAGTCACCACCTCGCACAACGGGGTACGGAACCTTAACGAAGAAGGGGGCACCTTCGTGATGGGTGGCATCAACCCTGCCACCGGAATCTACTACTACGGTCGGGTCGTGAATTCCAGGCTGGAACTCTTTGGGTTCAACACAGCATCGAACGCCAACATCGGACGCGTGGGGTTCATTGCCATCACGAATGATTCCTCTGGTGCGTCGCGCAGCAACGGCGACTTAGTGTTCAGCTCCGACGGCATCATGTACTTCGTGGCCAGCTCCAACACCACGGCGTCCGACTCAAACGCCCTGATGCGGGTGGACCAGGCGCTTCCCGTGACCTCCAGTTCCGCAACCTTGACAGCAACGCGGATCAACTACTTGAACATCAATAACGAGGCGCAGCGCTTCAATGGAATTGCCTTTGATGCCGGGTACCTCTACCTGGATACCTCGGGGCGGGACTTCTACAAGGTTGACCCCAGCAGTGGGACCATTGTGGGCGCAAAGAAGACTTTGAGCAATGGCACCCCCGTGGACATGGCATCCTGCCAGTACCACAACACGCTGCTGGTTCAAAAGGATATTGGCGGCCGTATTGTGGACACGGACCAGTTCACCCTGACGGCTGCCGTTGGAGGCACCCGGATCGGCACGGCCGGTACCACGAGTGGTTCCTCCACTGGCTTGCAAACCGGTGCTGGCGCCTTCGCCTCCAGCGTGCCGATCAGCGGCACCACGGTTGTGGTCAGCGAAACCGGGGCCGCCGGGGCCGATCTGGCCCGCTACACCTCCACCTTCGTCTGCACCAACCAGGCTGGTGGAATAGTTCTCAGCGGCACCGGAACAACCGGCACATTCATTTTCCCGGGGCAGACCACCAGCGGCGTGAACATCAAGTGCGTGTTCACCAACTCCCCCAAGGGCGCTAGGGTCACGGTGACCAAAACCTGGGTTGGCGGCATTGCTGGCGACTCCGCCAACTTCACCGCCAACTCACTCACGGGCACGTCCGTGGCACCCGACGGCGGCACTGTCATTTCCGCGGACATGCCACAGGGAACAACTGTGAATGTTGCCGAGACGCTGGCAACAGGCAACAGCGGTGCGTACTCCGCCCAGCTCAGATGCACCGACTCTCAGGGCAACGCCATGGGCCAGGGAACACTGGCGGGCACGTTCGTCCTTGCCAGTCTGGACGTCACCTGCGACTTCACCAATACGAATGCCGCAGCCGCCGTGACGGTGGAAAAAAAGTGGATAGTCGACGGAGTGGCTTACGAGAACGGCCAGCAACCGCAGGGCATCAGTGCCGCGTTGACACTCACCGGCCCGGGCACTGCCGGGGCCACAGCACAGGGCTGGAGCACCCAACGCACCGGGTACTTCACCGGCAACACGGTCGCCATCGCTGAAACTACCACCATTGATCCTTTGCTCAATTGCCAGCTAACCAGGTCGCAGGTCTCCCGCCCCAATGGAACAACAGTCTCAGCCACGGTGCCCTATACAGCAAGACTCGTGACAGGCGCCAACCGCTACATCATCACCAATACGGTTACCTGCCAGAGCGAGCTGACGTTGCTGAAGTTCATTGACAGCAGCAACGGTGGCAGCTTGAAGCCAAGCGACTTCACACTCTCGGCGACACCGGGCAGCGGAACGGCTCTGCAGGTTCCAGGGTCGAACCAAATAAGTGCCGCCAATACCAGGACAGTGGTTGCCGGCAGGGCCTATGTCGTTAGTGAGTCGAGCAGCCTCAAACCCGCCTACCTGCAGCTGACTTTGCAGCGCTACACGGGCTCCTTCAACGCCAACGGAACCCTGGCCGATCCCACGGCATGGGCGGATGCTGCCTCAATGACAGTTTCTGTGGCAACGGGCCAACATGCGGTTTACCGCTTCGTCAACACCAGTGCCCCGGCGTTCGCCCTGCCTCTGACGGGCGGCACCGGACCGGTTTTCTACCTGCTCGCTGGCGGCGGGCTGCTGCTGCTGGCGGCTGCGATGACCGCCTGGTTCGTGGTGCGAATGATCAGGTCCAAAAGGGCTTAGGAACAACGCGGCCAGCTATGCCGCAAGCACGCCTTCTTTCCAGCAATTTCAACTTCAACTGAACGTCACTCCATCTCAGATAGGAATGCACATCATGGCAATTCAACGGAATCCGCTGACGCGGCGAATCACCGCAGGGCTCGGCATTGCAGCCCTGGCCGCCGCGGCCCTGCTCGGCAGTGTCCTGCCAGCCAACGCAGCAGACCCAGGCCCCGGCAACATCAACCCGGCAACCACCAAGTCGCTGACGATCCACAAGTTCGCCCAGCCAGGCACCTTGGGCACTGCCCCGGACGGCAATCCGCTCCCCGGCTCAGCCACGAGTGGCCTGACGGCATTGGACGGGGTCACCTTCAAGATACAGAAGGTGACAAACATTGACCTCAGCACCAACGCTGGTTGGTTGGCAACAAAGAACCTGACGCCAGCGGGGATCGATCCGGCCAATCTGGGTGCAGCCGTCTCCGGGCTGACCGCCAATGGCGGAGTGTTGACCTTCCCCAACCTGGCCCAGGCCGTCTACCTGGTCACCGAAACGGACCCGGGTGCCCACAACATCGCCTTTGCCGCCAAGCCGTTCCTGGTGACGCTGCCACTGCCGAACAACAGGGACAACACCTGGATCTACGAGGTTCACGTCTACCCGAAGAACTCCCTGACCTCGGTCACCAAGGCAGTCGACGATTCCATGGCCAAGGGGCTGGGCTCCGACGTCACCTGGAACATTGGCGCTCAGGTTCCCAACGTGTCACAAGGCAATACCCTGATGTCCTTCGCTATCACTGATGCCCTTGATTCCCGGCTGTCCTACAAGAGCGCTTCCGTTACCCTCGCCCCGGCCACCGCGACACTCATCGCTGCTACGGACTACAACATCGACACGACCACGACTGCTGGCACGGTAGCCATCAATTTCACTGCGGCGGGCCTGCTCAAGCTCCGCCCGGGCGCGCAGGTCAACGTTGGACTGGTCACCACCGTCACGTCCCTCGGCCTTGAAAACGGCGTCATCACCAACCGTGCATCCACCTTTGTCAACGGCACCAAGTTCACCTCGAATCAAGTTCAGAGCACCTGGGGGAACTTGCTGATCCGCAAGGTTGCAGGCAACGACCAGACGAAGACACTGCAGGGTGCCGAGTTCCAAGTTTACGCAAGTGAAGCCGACGCCAAGGCCGGAAGCAACCCCATCGCCGTTTCAGGCAGCACGGTCTTCACCTCCGGCGTTGACGGCATGGTGACCCTTGACGGCCTGCGGGCCACGGTCAACGGAACCGCCACAGTGGTTGACTACTGGATCGTGGAGACCAAGGCCCCCGCCGGCTACACGATTGCCACCGATGTGAGCCAGGCCAGCCCGAAAAAGTTCACCGTCACAGCCGGCAAGGTTTCCACAGTTGTTGACATCACCGTTGCCAACCCGCAGACCCCGCCGTTCATGCTGCCGCTCACCGGTGGCCCCGGAACCGTGGCCTTCATGACCATTGGCTTTGGACTGCTGACCATTGCTGCCGGCGTTGCCTTGCGCAAGCGCAGCACGCGCCGGGCAACACAGTCCTAGTCTCCGCCCGCTTTGGCCCCGGTGGGGGACGTGCCAAACGTCTCCCACCGGAGTCCTGATTGAGGAGTTCGCCTGTTCATGGGATCAAACAACGCCTTGGCTCGCGCCGGTGCGGGTTCCGGCTTGCGGAGACGGCTTCCGGTCTCGGTGCTTCTCATCGCAGCGCTCATTTTTGTTGGAGTCAGTGTTCTCCTCTATCCCAGCACTGCAAGCTGGTTTTCCCAGCTGCAACAGTCACGGGACGTCAATCAGTATGCCAGCAGTGTCCAGCGCCTTGGCCCGGAGGGCAGGAGTGCGGCCATCGTTGCAGCCCAGGACTACAACGGGACGTTGACCGGTGGGGCGCTGCTTGATCCATTCAGCCAGGCGCCGGCGGGTGACTTGAGTGCGGCAAGCGAGCTCTACCGGAAACAGCTTTCCTTGAGCCCGGACGGTGTCATGGCCCGGCTGCAGATTCCATCCATCAACGCGGACCTGCCCATTTTTCATGGCACCAGTGACAGCGTTTTGCAGCGCGGGGTGGGTCACCTGCTCGGCACTGCCCTCCCGGTGGGCGGTCCGGGCACGCACGCCGTTTTTACAGGGCATACGGGGCTTCCCGAGGCCACCCTCTTCACTCACCTGGAAGAGGTCCAGCTGGGCGATTCGGTGGAGTTGGAAGTCTATGGCGAAGTGTTGACGTACAGGGTCACCACGATTGAGGTAGTGCTTCCCACGAAAACAGAATCCCTGCGACCAGTTCAGGGCAAAGACCTCATTTCCCTCATCACCTGCACCCCCACCGGAGTCAACACGCACCGCCTGATCGTCACCGGCGAACGAATCACCAACCCCGAGCTCCAGGACCAGCCGGTGAGCGCTTCTGCAGCACTCGGCCCGCCTTGGTGGGCCGCAGGGATGGGAATGGCAGGGCTAGCATCAATCAGCATCCTGCTGGTGGCCGCGCACCGTGGCCGCCCACGCGAAGAATCCTAGGACATCCCCCCGGTGTCCTAGGTAGGTCCACACCGCCGCACCCCCAGGCAGCGGGACGGACAGCATCACCGGAAGGGGCCCTCGATTCCCCCAGACGAGGGTCCCTTTTGGTTTGAATGCGCAACAACAAAGCGCCCGCAGCAATGAATGCTGCGGGGCGCTTTAGTTGCTGCTAACCGAACAGGATGGCGGCTTCGTCATAGCGGTGCTGCGGAACTGTCTTCAGGTTGCCCAGGGCCGACTCGAAGGGAACGTGCTCAATTTCGGTTCCCTTAAGCGAGACCATGGTGCCCCAGCGTTCTTCCACCACGGAGTCAACCGCCGCCATACCCAAGCGGGTGGCCAGCACCCGGTCAAAGCTGGAGGGGACGCCGCCGCGCTGGATGTGGCCCAACGTGGTTGCGCGGGTCTCGATGCCAGTGCGGGCCTCGATCTCCGGGGCCAGCTGGTCGGCAATGCCGCCCAGGCGGGGGCGGCCGAACGCGTCCAGGCCGCGCTGGGAGTGGGGGGAGTCCTTGTGGTCGGGGACAAAGCCCTCAGCCACAACCACCAAGGGGGCGCGGCCGCGATCGTGGGCTTCCTGCACCCACTCCACGATCTGGTCCATGCTGGTCTTCTGTTCCGGAATCAAGATGGCGTGGGCGCCGGTTGCCATGCCGGCGTGCAGGGCAATCCAACCAACGTGGCGGCCCATGACTTCGGCAATCATGCACCTGTGGTGGGATTCGCCGGTGGTGCGCAAACGGTCAATGGCCTCGGTGGCGATCTGCACGGCAGTGTCAAAACCGAAAGTGTAGTCAGTGGCGTCAAGATCGTTGTCCACGGTCTTGGGCACGCCAACAATTTTCAGCCCCGCGTCGGTCAAACGGCGGGCCGCGGCCAAGGTGCCTTCGCCGCCAATGGCAATCATGGCGTCAATGCCCAGGCGTTCCATGTGGGCCTTGATGACCTCGGGGCCGCCATTGCCCTCAAACGGGTTGGTGCGGGAGGTGCCCAAAATGGTGCCGCCCTGCTTGGATATGCCGCGCACCATTTGGCGGGGAAGGTCCATGATGTCGCCTTCAACCACGCCACGCCAACCATCACGGAAGCCAACAAATTCGTGGCCGTGAACCTTGATGCCCTTCAGGACGATTCCGCGGATCACTGCATTCAATCCAGGGCAGTCTCCGCCGCTGGTGAGAATTCCAATCTTCATGAGTATTTAGGTCCTTCGAGGGGATGGAGTCAATGTGGGTTGAGCGCATCATTGAGCTCCTCTGTAGACCATTCTAGACGTTCATGTGATCTCGGCAACTCGCAACCGCATCCGTGGACAGTTCCCTATGGGGTGTTCCTGCGCAGAAGGTTGATGGCCCCGCCGGCCACCATGGCCACCCCGGCCCCGAACAGGAGCCAGATGGCTGTTTGCCCGGCGTCCAGGGATAGCCCTGCCTGCCGCGTGAGGATGATGAGGGTTCCCAGGGCCACCACGACCGCGCCCCAGACTATGGTGCCCACCCGAACCGGGTGCTTGCCCGGCTCAGGGTGCTTGACGACGTCGGGGAACTCCAGGGGTTCTGTGGGATTGGACATGAGTGGCTCCGTTGCAGTGTTGGGACTTGCGGTGGTGGGGGTTGAGTTGGCAGTTGACGGGACTGTCATCACTGGCCTGCCACGGGAACCACAGTGATGTCACTGGCAGCTCCTTGCAAGGTGATGATCAGCCCGTATCCCTTGGCGTTGGGGTTGAGATCAGTGGTGGATTCCTCGGCAATGGCGCCGCCGTTGTTTTGACCGTCAATGGTCAGCGAGGCCGCAGCCAATTGACTCTCAATGCGGACGGGAATGCTGGTGGGCACCTTGATAATCACTGTGGAGGCAGCCAACTCGAGTGGGACCATCACGTCGGAGGTGAGGGTGGTGCCGTCGTCGAACCTGGTTAGGTCAAGGGTGGCGTTGCCCAGCACCAGTGAGCGGCCGGCTTCGGCGGCGCCGACGGTGGCCGGTGCCCAGTTCATCTCCTGCAGCGGTGTGAACGCCCCGTTGTGCAGTGGCAGGCTGAACAAGCCGCCGGCCACCAGGGCAATGATCGCGAAGGCGCCCACACCGCCGGCTGCTCGGCCCATGAGGCCTGCCACGACGATGGCCACACCCGCGGTCATGCCAGCGGCCGCCGCTGCCGTGGCCACCTGATAGCCGTTGAGGTCAATGATGTTGGTGGCGTTCAAGATCAGGACCGCCGCCCCCACCATGATGGCCAGGCCCAAGGCGAGCAGGCTTGCTGGAGCACTCAGGCGGGGTGTTTGTTTGACCGGCTTACGGGGTTGGGGGGCAATCGGGCTGAACTGCTGTGGGGGTAGAAAAGGGGCCTGTTGTGCAGTGTAGGCAGCTGCAGGCGTGTGGGGACCGGCCGGGTAGGGTGCACTGAACAGTTCAGGATCCCCAGATGCCGCGGCCGCGTAGGGCTGCGTGAACTGCTCAGTCACACCACCGTGGACAGGCTGCGGCCCCTTGTCCTTGCCGGTGCGCAGCGCCCAGTAAATGATCCCGGCAACTGCTGCAATCCAGAACAGAGGCCAGGGGAACCAGCCGTCATGATCGCCCCAAACCAAGCCTTGACCCGGGCCAATCAGGCCTAGGAACGTCACAATGGCGGATCCGGTCATCCCCGTGGACCAGCTGCCCCTGGCCACTTCCTCAACGTGGATGCGGCCATCGGGCTCGGGCAATAGGGCCCACGCAACGCCATAGGCCAGCAGCCCCACACCGAAGAAGAGGGTGAGAACCACGGCGAGGCCGCGAACTATGACGGGGTCAATGCCCCATCGCGTGGCCAAGCCGCTACATACGCCGCCCACCCAACGGTTGGGGCCGCGTTGCACACCCAGACCGCGAATCCAGTGGAAGAACTTGGCTGATTCGGGCTGAGGGGCGGGTGCGGCTTGTGCGAAGGGTTCCGGGGTTGGGGCCTCGGCTGGATCTGGGGTGTCCTGGGAGTTGTTCATAGTTCCATGGTGGTCCCTGGAACGTTCGCTGAACATCGGGGGTGACCCTGAAAGAACCCTGATGCGCCCCCGAGAACAGGTACGGGTTGGGCCGTACCGTGTTTGGATGGAACCATGAGCACAAAGATGTACCGTTCCCAATCGCGGGTAGTCGCCGGGGTCGCGGGTGGATTGGCCGAACACCTTGGCATCAAGGTGGGGCTGGTGCGCGCCATCCTGGTCGGCGCCAGCTTTTTCTATGGGGCGGGGCTGGTCTTCTATGCCTGGTTGTGGCTGTTGGTCCCCCTCGCCGGGGAGGACAAGGCCAGCGGCGGAAAATTGCTGGATGCGGATGGGAACCCGCGGTTGAAACTGTTCCGGCCGGCGCCGGGAGCCCCGGGCGTTTCTGCGCAGCCCGCTCCGCGGCCGAAACTGTCACTGGGCCTGAAGGAGGTGCTCATTGGTGGCGGCCTGCTCATTGCTGCTGTGGTCCTGATGAGCCAGCAGCTGGGTCTGAACCTGGATTTGGGCACCGTGATTCCGCTGCTTGCCATTGCATTCGGCGCGGTGTTGGCGTGGATGCAACTGGACAACACCCGCCGGGTTGGGCTGCTCAGCGCAGCCAAAATGGATACGCCCAGTGCGTTGTGGCGGCTGGGCGGCGGCATTGCCCTGGTCATTGTGGGGGTCATCGTGATTGTCACGGGATCCGGTTCTTGGACGTTGGTGTGGGCGTCGGTGGTTGCTTCGCTGGCGGTACTGGCAGGCGTGGGGCTTGTCCTTGCCCCTTGGGGTTTGAAGTTTTGGCGGGACTTTCAAAACGAACGGGCAGGGCGCATTCGTGAGACGGAGCGGGCGGAAATCGCCGCCCACCTGCACGATTCGGTGCTGCAGACACTTGCCCTCATCCAGAAGAGCGCCAATTCCCCTTCAGATGTGACCCGGTTGGCGCGTGCGCAGGAACGCGAATTGCGGGAATGGATTTATCAGGATGGCTCACACAGCACAGGTGCCCTGGTGGAGCGGGTCAAGGCTGTGTGTGCTGAAGTGGAGGACCTGTACGGGCAGGCCGTTGAAGTGGTGGCCGTGGGGGACGCTGAACTCACCGAACGCAGCCATGCCCTGGTCCAGGCGGTACGTGAGGCGGTCCTTAACGGGGCCCGCCACGGTGCCACCACCGTCTCCGTCTATGTTGAAGCGGGACCGGCGGGAGTTGACGTCTTCGTGAAGGACCGCGGGCCGGGCTTTGACGTCTCCAGCGTGCCTGCGGACAGGCTGGGAGTGCGGGAGTCCGTCGTCGGACGCATGCAGCGCAACGGCGGGAGCGCTGAGATCATTAGTTCAGCGGACGGCACGGAAGTCCGGCTGCACCTGCCCAGTGAAACACCAGCCACCGAGGAAGCTAAATGACAATGCCGCCAACACCCATCAGGGTCGTGATTGTGGATGACCACGCCATTTTCCGTTCCGGTCTCAAGGCAGACCTTGGCCCGGATATTTTGGTCTTGGCAGAGGCCGCCACTGTTGAGGAAGCCATCGCTGCAGTTGGTGCCACCTCGCCCGACGTGGTGCTGCTCGATGTGCACCTGCCGGGCGGTCGGGGGCAGGGCGGGCGGGAAGTCATCGCCGGGTGTGCTGCGCAGCTGGCCAGCACAAAGTTCCTGGCGTTGAGTGTTTCCGACTCGGCCGAGGACGTGGTTTCCGTTATCCGTGCCGGTGCCCGCGGTTATGTTACGAAGTCAATTTCCGGTGCAGAGATTTCCGACGCCGTGCGGCGCGTGGCCGGCGGGGATGCGGTTTTTTCGCCCCGGCTGGCGGGATTTGTGCTTGACGCGTTCGGCACGGCGGAGGTTGCCGTTGAGGACGAGCTGGATAAGCTCTCGGCGCGCGAACTGGAAGTCATGCGCCTGATTGCCCGGGGCTACTCGTACAAGGAGGTGGCCAAGGCGCTGTTCATTTCGATCAAGACAGTGGAAACTCACGTCTCGGCCGTGCTGCGCAAGCTGCAGTTGTCCTCGCGCCACGAGTTGACCCGCTGGGCCGCGGACCGCCGCCTCCTTTAACCCAACTGAGACGCACTTATTGCTAATAATCGATGCGAAATTAGCAACTAATGCGTCTCAGTTGGGATCAGGGTTGTTACTTGGCTGAGCCCAGGAATTCCTGCAGGCGGGACACACCAACGGCCAGATCGTCATCACCCAGGGCGTAGGACAGGCGCAGGTAGCCGCTGGGGCCAAAGGCCTCGCCGGGCACAACGGCAACTTCTGCCTTGTCCAGGATCAGGGCAGCCAGTTCGGCCGATGTTGCCGGGCGGATGCCAGCAATTTCGCGGCCCAACAGGCCACGCACATCCGCATAGGCGTAGAACGCGCCATGCGGGGTGGGGCAATCCACGCCGTCGATCGTGTTCAGGGCCGCGACCATTGCCTTGCGACGGCGGTCAAAGGCCACCTTCATCTCATCCACTGCAGTCAACGGCCCGGCAACTGCAGCAAGGGCTGCCATCTGGGATACGTTGGCCACGTTGGAGGTGGCGTGGGACTGCATGTTGGTGGCGGCCTTGGTGACATCCAACGGCGCAATCATCCAGCCCACGCGCCAACCCGTCATGGCATAAGTCTTGGCCACGCCGTTGAGGATGACCACACGGTCGCCCAGCTCGGGAGCTGCCGTTGCGATCGAGGTGAAGGGAACGCCGTCGTAGGTGAGGTGCTCGTAGATCTCATCGGTGATGACCCACAGGCCCTTGGATGCTGCCCAGAGACCAATTTCGCGGGTTTGCTCGGGCGAGTACACGGCGCCGGTGGGATTGGACGGTGACACAAAGAGCAGGACCTTGGTGCGGGGCGTCAGCGCGGCCTCCAACTGCTCAACCGTGACCATGTAACCCTGTTCGGGGCCGGCAAACACCTCCACGGGGACGCCGCCAGCTAGACGGATCGCCTCGGGGTAGGTGGTCCAGTAAGGAGCCGGGAGAATGACTTCATCTCCTGGATCCAGCAGTGTTGCGAAGGATTCGTAGACGGCCTGCTTGCCACCGTTGGTCACCAACACCTGGGCCGGGTCCACGGCGTAGCCGGAATCGCGCAGGGTCTTCGCCGCAATGGCGCTGCGCAATTCAGGGAGTCCGGCGGCAGGGGAATACCGGTGGTACTTGGGCTGACGGGCGGCAGCAATGGCCGCCTCAACAATGTACTCGGGGGTGGGGAAGTCCGGCTCGCCGGCGCCAAACCCAATGACGGGGCGGCCAGCGGCCTTCAATGCCTTGGCTTTGGCATCCACTGCAAGGGTGGCGGATTCGGCAATAGCGGCGATCCGTGCGGAAACACGGCGCCCGGAGGCGTTCTCAGCTGTCAAGTCGGCAGACATCATGATTCTTTCTTCGGTGGGAGACCCAAAATACTTTCATCGTCAGTGTCTACTTTAGGGGCATCGGGCACCCAGTTCGACGAACCGGCTTAAGAATGCGTAGAATGGGTAACCGGTGTTGAACCACCATGATGGTTCACGCCTTGGAGCCGGTTTGGAAAGACCGCTTCAAAGCTGTAAGTTATTCATGGCAATTAGCAAGGAATGGATGTTTGCCCGCGGACGCCCACATGGGTCCGGCGGATGAATCTCAAAGGGTAGTGGCGCAATTGGTAGCGCAGCGGTCTCCAAAACCGCAGGTTGCAGGTTCGAGTCCTGTCTGCCCTGCGCATGGTCGTAGCGGTTTTTACACTGTTATACGTGTAGAAACCCTCGTCTGAGCGAATGTTTGCACATCACACGGTCCGGATAGCCGGATTAGCGTGTATTCCAACTAATGATGAGTGAGGCACTGGTGACCGAAACTGCGGCAAGCAGCTCCAAGGGCCCTGTGAAGAAGGCTACAAAGCCCGGCAAGCCCGGAATCTTTAGCCGGATTGCCCTCTTCCTCCGCCAGGTAATCGGCGAGCTGAAGAAGGTCGTCACCCCCACTCGTAAAGAGTTGATCAACTACACCGGTGTTGTGTTGGTATTCGTTGTCATCGTGATGGCTATTGTTACCGTCTTGGATCTGGGCTTCGGTCAAGCCGTGCTTTGGGTCTTTGGTGGAAACGTAAACATCGAGCAGTAAGAAGCTCAACTTGGCCGACCCCGCCGAATCATTTGGCACGGGGTCGGTTTGAGCCATTTAAGAAACGCACAAGGAAAGCAGGAAATTCGTGTCTGAGCTGGAGCCCGAGGCTACATACAGTGAGCAGGACCAGGACACTGTGGTTGCTGATGCTGCCATCAATGCCGACCTTGATGCCGTTGATGACGCAGCTGAAACGCAAGCAGCTGTTGTAGAAGCCGACGTCACCGAAGAGCCGGCGGCAGATGCCGAGCCCGAGGTTGATCCGGCCGAAGAATTCAAGGCCAAGCTGCGCCGCCAAGAGGGTGACTGGTACGTCATCCACTCCTACGCTGGTTACGAAAACCGCGTCAAGGTCAATCTTGAGTCCCGCAGCCTGTCGCTGAACATGGAAGATTACATCTTCGAAGTCCAGGTCCCCATGGAAGAAGTCGTGGAGATCAAGAACGCAACCCGCAAGGTTGTCAACCGCGTTCGCATCCCCGGCTACGTATTGGTCCGCATGGATCTGACGGATGCCTCCTGGGGCGTTGTTCGCCACACCCCGGGCGTCACAGGCTTCGTGGGCAACGCCCACAACCCTGTTCCGTTGCGCCTGGATGAGGTCTTCTCCATGCTTGCCCCGATCTTCCAGGAGCAGCAGGCTGAAGAGTCCGGCGTTCCGCTGCGTCACGATCCCGTTGACGCCGAGATCGACTTTGAGGTTGGCGAGGCCGTCATCGTCAAGGACGGTCCCTTCGAAGGCCTGTCGGCCTCGATCTCCGAGATCAAGCCCGAATCAGCGCACCTAGTGGTTTTGGTTTCGATCTTCGAGCGCGAAACCCCCGTCACGCTTGCATTCAACCAGGTCACCAAGATCTAGTTGCCCACAATTTTCGTTTCGCAGGTTCATAGCTTTGCTCCTGTGAAACGTTCGGCCGGACGCCATTCGGCCACCCACCTTGGACGCGCTCCGTCGTCCTAGGAAAAGATATTGAGAGAAGGACCCTACATTGGCTCCCAAGAAAAAGGTCACCGGCCTTATCAAGCTGCAGATCCAGGCAGGCGCCGCTAACCCGGCACCGCCCATCGGTCCGGCACTTGGTCAGCACGGCGTCAACATCATGGAATTCTGCAAGGCGTACAACGCTGCAACGGAATCCCAGCGCGGAAACGTTATCCCGGTTGAAATCACGGTTTACGAAGACCGTTCATTCACCTTCATCACCAAGACCCCGCCGGCTGCCGAGCTCATCAAGAAGGCTGCAGGCATTGCAAAGGGTTCAGGTACACCTCACACAGTCAAGGTTGCTCAGCTGACCAAGGCTCAGGTTACCGAGATTGCAACCCAGAAGATGGTTGACCTCAACGCCACCAGCATTGAAGGCGCCGAGAAGATCATCGCCGGTACCGCCCGTTCCATGGGTGTCACCGTCGAAGCTTAAGTCTTCCCAGACTTTCGCTTTTCGCCCATTCGGGCACATATAAACATTAAGAACGACGCCGTACAGCTCACCTCAGGCGAGTTGGCGACGTACGTAGTGGCAGGGCCCGCGCGGTCCTAACGACCACAACTGCACAAGGAGAAACGCAGCATGGCAAAGCGCAGTAAAGCATATGAGGCAGCCGTAGCCAAGATCGATGCAGACAATGTCTACGCACCGTTCGACGCTATCAAGCTCGCCAAGGACACCAACCCGTCCAAGTTCGACGCTACCGTTGAGGTTGCCTTCCGCTTGGGTGTAGACCCTCGCAAGGCTGACCAGATGATCCGTGGCACGGTTAACCTGCCCCACGGTACCGGTAAGACTGCTCGCGTCCTGGTTTTCGCAACCGGTGAGCGTGCCGAGGCTGCTATCGCAGCCGGCGCCGAATTCGTTGGCACCGACGACCTGATCGAAAAGATCCAGGGCGGCTGGACCGACTTCGACGCAGCCGTTGCTACACCTGACCTCATGGGTAAGGTTGGCCGTTTGGGTAAGGTTCTTGGTCCTCGTAACCTCATGCCGAACCCGAAGACCGGTACGGTAACGAACGATGTTGCCAAGGCTGTTAACGACATCAAGGGTGGAAAGATCGACTTCCGCGTCGACAAGCACTCCAACCTTCACTTCATCATCGGCAAGGTTTCCTTCGACGCCGTCAAGCTGGCCGAGAACTACGCAGCTGCACTGGAAGAGGTGCTTCGTTTGAAGCCGTCCGCTTCCAAGGGCCGCTACCTGCAGAAGGCCACCGTCTCCACGACGTTCGGCCCCGGCATCCCGGTAGATCCTCAGGCAACCAAGGTTGTCATCGAGGCGTAAGTCTTAGATGTTCAAAGGAAAGGGCCGGTGTAGCGTAGAGCTACACTGGCCCTTTCTTTGTAGGCTGGGATGATGAGGTTGCGCCCGCATCCACGGGACACCGGCCAAAGAGGAGCAATCGCATGGTTCTGAGCATTCGCACAGCAGTCGCCGCCGATGCGCCGGAGCTGGCAACCTTGGCCGGCATTACGTTTCCCTTGGCCTGCCCGCCAGGTAGCCCGTTGGAGGAGATAGAGACGTTCGTCGCAGAGCACCTCAGCGCCCAAGCCTTCAACCAGTATCTGGCGGATCCGCTGCGGAAGCTGTTCGTGGCACAAGAGACTTCAAGCAGCGGTGCGCAACGCCTGCTGGCGTACACCATGCTGGTGGACGCCCCGCCGCAGGACGCTGATGTTGCGGCAGTGGTGGCCGCACAGGATTCGGCTGAATTGAGCAAGTGCTACGCACACCCTGACACCCACGGGAGCGGCCTGAGCGCCAGGATCATGGTGGCCAGCCTTGACTGGGCGCGGGAGCTGGGCAGGGGACAGGTCTGGTTGGGGGTCAACCAAGAAAACCTGCGCGCGCAGGGCTTTTACACAAAACACGGGTTCACCATTGCGGGGACCAAGAGCTTCAGGCTCGGGAACAGGGTCGAGCATGACTACGTCATGGTGCGCCCAACAGGCATGACAACAACGGGGTAGAGCCAAGATGACAGAGATAACTATCGAGCAGCTGCGGGTGCCTGACACCCTCGACGGCGATGCGGCAGCGGAGTTCCTGCAAGCGGTGGAAGTATCCCGCAAGGTGCGGGTCAACACCTGGGGCAACGACGAGCTGGCCTACACCGCCGAGGAACTCTTCCAGCTGTGCCATGACCCCTACGAGTGGTACGTGGTGCTGGTGGTCCGCCTGAACGGTGAGATTGTGGGCCGCGCCGGCATTGCCCTGCCCCTGGACGACAACACCGATCTGGCCCACGTGACCTTGGATGTGCTTCCCGCCGCCGGGGGTCGTGGCCTGGGCCGGAAGCTCCTCGAGGCAGCCGAACTCTTCGTCAAGGGCGAGAACCGGCGCATTGTTGTGGTGGAAACCAACCATCCCGCAGCCGATCTTCGTGCGGAGGCGCCCGAGCACGTGGCTGCCACCCGCGACGGCAGCCTCATGCCCCTGAGCAGCCGCGAGGCCATGTTTGCGCACAACGCCGGCTACGTCCTGGAGCAGGTGGAGCAATTCGGCGCCTGCGCACTGCCGCTGCCGCCAGCACTTGGCGCTCGTTTAAAGGACGGCGCCATTGCCGCGCACAGTTCGGCCTACGCCGTGCACCAGTGGCTGGACACCTGCCCGGAGCAGTGGGCCCAGGACATTGTGCGTCTGGAACAAAGCATCAGCAACGACGACGGCGCCCCGGAGGCATGGGATGTTGCGAAACTGCGTGAGGCTGAGGAACTTTCCACCTTGACGGGGCGCCACACGCTGGTGAGCGCTGCAGAATGCCTGGAAACCGGAAAGCTGATTGCCTTCACCTCAATTTCGGTGCTGAAACACCGCGACGATGTTGCCTTCCAGGATGACACGGTGGTGGAGGTGGAGCACCGGGGAAAGGATGTTGGCCTGCTCATCAAGGTGGAGAATATGGAACAGCTCATGCGGGAGTTTCCGCAAGTCTCAACCATCTATACCTGGAACTCGCCGGACAACTCCTACATGCTCACAGTCAATGCCCAGCTTGGCTTTATTGGCGCAGGTGTTACAGGGCAATGGCGCAAGGACTTTGACGCCATCGACTAGCGCGGCTGCGCAGTGGTGGCCACCAGTTGTGTGGCAGTCCCCACGTGCCGCCGATTTGGACTCCATATGGGGTTTCCTGTAGTCTTTTGGAACCAAAGACCGTCGGTCGATGACAATCACCCCCAGCCGTCAGATGCACCATGCGTCTGTATGAGTCGGAACAAGGCAGATTGAAATCCGAAAAGTCCTTCAAGAGGACGACCAGCGCAGGTGCACAAAGCTTATTTGGAAGTGTTGAACCGCGGCGAAAGCCCCCGGATCCGCTTCAGACTAACGCCCCGTACATCTGTGCGGGGCGTTTTCTTTTCGCCGCTAACCTGCTTGCAGGCCACCGGCAAGGACACGTACAGGCCGGCATTAATTCCCGGAAGGAGTGTTATGGCAACGCCAACAAAGGTGGCCGCAGTTGCTGAAATCACACAGGATTTCAACGAATCAACTGCAGCAGTCCTAACCGAATACCGTGGGCTCACCGTTGCTCAGCTCAAGGAGCTGCGCGTTTCTCTCGGCCAGGACACCAAGTTCGCGGTCGTAAAGAACACCCTGACTGCCATTGCGGCCAAGGAAGCTGGTGTTGACGCTTTCGAGGGTCAGCTGAGCGGCCCCACCGCCATTGCATTCATCAAGGGTGACGCTGTTGCAGCAGCAAAGAGCCTGACGGATTTTGCAAAAGCCAACAAGCAGCTGATCATCAAGACCGGCGTCTTCGAAGGCAAAGCTCTCAACGCTTCCGAGGTTGCCGCACTGGCCGCCCTGGAATCCCGCGAGCTGCAGCTGGCCAAGGTTGCTGGCATCCTCAAGGCTCCGATGGCAGCCGCTGCACGCACGCTTGAAGCATTGCGCTTGAAGCTTGCCGAAGGCGCTCCCGCCGAAGAGGCTCCGGCCGCCGAAGAAGCTCCCGAGGCTGCTGAAGCGCCGGTTGCTGAAGAGGCTCCCGCCGCAGAAGCTGAGACCACCGAGGCTTAGTCCCCACGCCCTCCCAAGATGCCGCTGACGCGACATCCTGGGACCCTCGGGCGCGTGGGCCCAGCACTGGGGGTTTGTCCCCTGTAGTTTTCCCTAAATCCATGAGGACTTAGGTTTTAGATTCGGCCCTCGGGCCAAGTACACAGAAGGAGCGCCAACCATGGCTAAGCTCACCAACGACGAGCTCATTGCAGCTTTCAAGGAACTGACCATCATCGAGCTCTCCGAGTTCGTCAAGCAGTTCGAAGAGACCTTCGAAGTTACCGCTGCTGCTGTTGCAGTTGCTGGTCCGGCCGGCGGCGCAGCTGAAGAAGCTGAAGAGCAGACCGAATTCGACGTAGTCCTCGAAGCCGCTGGCGACAAGAAGATTGCTGTTATCAAGGAAGTTCGCGCGATCACTTCTTTGGGTCTGAAGGAAGCCAAGGAGGTCGTTGACTCGGCTCCCAAGGCTGTTCTCGAAGGCGTCACCAAGGAAGCTGCAGAGAAGGCCAAGGAAGCTCTCGAAGCTGCCGGCGCCACGGTTACCGTCAAGTAATCACCTCGCACTTCTTAAAGTTGCCCCACACCGTTGCGGTGTGGGGCTTCTTTGCGTCCGGTGGTCGAGCCTGTCGAGACCCGGCGCCGGCCACCTAATAGTTGGCCTATGCGCAGCGGAAGTACCTGCGCAGGCGCATAAACTCAGGTGACTTTGCGTCTGCGCAGGCGTAGGAGCCTGCATTGCGCCCCTGTCACTGCTGCGCCGGGCTGGCACCTACCCGTGCGCATACGCAAAGTTCACTTGGGCTATGCGCCCGCCAAATCGCCAGCACTGCGCATGCGTGCAAATCCAGCGCTGCTAAACGTTATTCGGGCGTTGAAATGTCTGCCACTGTGGCGTCGAAGGCGCTGATGAGGGCGTCGGCGTCCACGAACATGCTGTAGCCGTGCTCGCCCGCGCCCATGGCCACGCGGCGCCCTTGGACGCCAGCATCCACGAAGACGGGCCACGGAGTGGTGCTGCCTAGGGGAGTGATGGTGCCGCGTTCGTAACCCGTGGCGGCCAGGGCAACCTCGGCTTGTGGCATTTGGAGCTTGTTGACCCCCACGGCGGCGCGCAGTTTGGGCCAGGAGATGGCGCGGCCGCCCGGAACAAGGGCAAAGAGGAATGTGCCGTCACTGCGTTTGACCACCAATGACTTCACAATGTCAGAAGGTTCAATACCCATCAGCGCCGCCGCCTCAGCGAGCGAATTTGCCGCGGGCCGGGCAAAAATTTCCACGGCCAGCCCGCGCTCTGCGGCATCCGCGGACACCCGCGCATGGCCCCCAGGAGCAGCCGTACTCACTCGGCGTCCCGGAACAAGAGCAGGGCCTCACCCTGGCCGCCGCCACCGCAGAGGGAAACAGCCGCTTTGCCGGATCCGCGCCGGCTCAGTTCCAGTGCTGCGTGCAGGGCAAGCCGGGCACCTGATGCGCCGATGGGGTGGCCCAGGGCGATGGCGCCGCCGTGGATATTGCACTTGTCCAGGGGAATGCCAAGATCCTGCAGCGACTGGACGGCAACCGAACCGAAGGCTTCGTTGATCTCAATGAAGTCAAGGTCGGCAACGCTCCACCCGGCGGTGTTCAGGGCCTTGTGGATGGCGTTGGAGGGTTGGGAATGCAGCGAATTGTCCGGTCCCGCCACTTGGCCGGGGGAGCCCACCACCGCCAGCCACGCAAGGCCGTGTTCCTCCGCATAGGAACGCGAGCAAAGCACCAGGGCGCTGGCGCCGTCGGAAAGGGGGGAGGAGTTACCTGCCGTGATGGCGCCGTCGGCCGTGAAGGCGGGGCGCAATCCGGCCAAGGTCTCCACGGTCGTTTGCGCGCGGATACCCTCGTCCTGGGTCAGGACCAGCGGATCCCCTTTTCGCTGGGGCACTGTGACAGGGACTATCTCGGCGTCAAAAACGCCCGACGCCGACGCCGCTGCGGCACGCTGATGCGATGCCGCCGCAACCTGATCCTGGGCGGTCCGGCTGATGTTCAGGCGGATGTTGCCCCGCTCGGTGGAAAGACCCATGGAGTCGGCGTCGAAGGCGTCCGTCAGGCCATCATGGGCGGCCACATCCAAAGCCTGGATGGCGCCGTACGTCCAGCCCTGCCGCGAGCCGGGGAGAATGTGCGGGGCCCGCGTCATGGACTCCTGGCCACCGGCCACCACCACAGTGGCCTCACCGCTGCGGATCAGGCGCGCGGCGTCGATCACGGCCGTCAGCCCCGACAGGCACACCTTGTTGATGGTCACGGCCGGAACGTTCCAGCCGATCCCGGCACCCACGGCGCTTTGCCGTGCCGGGTTCTGCCCCGCACCGGCCTGCAGGACCTGGCCCATCACCACAAAATCAACAGCGCCCACGGCTACACCGGAGTTGGCCAGGGCGCCAGCCATGGCCTTTGCGCCAAGTTCGACGGCGGTGAAGGGCGCCAATTGCCCGTTGAGCCGGCCCTGCGGGGTGCGCGCTCCTGCAAGAATTACCACATCGTTTGCTTGTGCCGTCATGGCTGCCGCGCTCCTTGAACCTAGTGCCGTGCGGCTCCTCGTTGAGCCATACGTATCCTGCATAGAATCTAACAGCACAGCGTTGCCGGAAATTTCGTGAGCGGCCAACCAGCGTTCGTGAGCAGCCAGAAAGAGTGAGCAAGAATGCTCCGCAAGTGAGTGTTGCGCCACTATTTTTGGCAAAAGGTCCGCAGAAACCCGCCCATTTTGGCTGCTGGAATATCAATACTTGCGTATTTTTGTTGCGTGGGGTAGACACGCGAGCCACTTTACCTGTAATGTAGTTCTTTGCGTATCCCTCTTAACCTTCAGCCTTCATATAGCGGTGGGCTTTGCTTCGGACAAGAGACTTTGGACCACGCGAATCAGTGGCTGACTAGAGCAGCAATTGATGCGTGTTGGATCAACTCTTGACCAGCGATCGTAGTGGTTTGATGACCACTATCGGCTCGGGTGAGGGTTCGTAAGAACAAGCCTGCAGGTCTGTGGAAGGATCCCTCTTGGTCGCCTCGAGCACCTCTAATGTAAATAACGCTGCAACCGCTATCGATTCAAACAGCACCGACGGTGCAAAGAGTCGCCTCTCATTCGCAAAGATTCGTGAGCCGCTTGACGTGCCGAATCTGCTTGCACTCCAAACCGAGAGCTTTGACTGGCTCGTAGGTAACGGGCGCTGGCAGGACCGCATGCAAACGGCCGTGGACGCTGGCGATGACAGCGTGGCCGTCACCTCGGGCCTCTCCGACATCTTCGAAGAGATTTCCCCCATTGAGGACTTCCAGGGCACCATGTCCCTGTCCTTCACGGAGCCGGAATTCTCTGACCCCAAGTTCACCGTTGACGAGTGCAAGGACCGCGACGCCACGTACGCCGCGCCGTTGTACGTCAAGGCCGAGTTCATGAACAACTTGACCGGTGAAATCAAGCAGCAGACTGTCTTCATGGGCGACTTCCCGCTCATGACCAACAAGGGCACCTTTGTGATCAACGGCACCGAGCGTGTTGTTGTTTCGCAGCTGGTTCGTTCCCCGGGTGCTTACTTTGAGCGCACAGCGGATAAGACCAGTGACAAGGAAATCTTCACCGCCAAGATCATCCCCTCACGTGGTGCATGGTTCGAGCTGGAGATTGACAAGCGCGACCAGGTTGGCGTCCGTCTTGACCGCAAGCGCAAGCAGTCAGTCACAGTACTGCTGAAGGCCTTGGGTTGGACCGAAGGCCAGATCTTGGAGGAGTTCGGCGAGTTCGACTCCATCCGTGCCACCTTGGAAAAGGATGCCACCACAGGCCGCGAAGATGCCCTGCTGGACATCTACCGCAAGCTGCGTCCGGGCGAGCCGCCCACAGTTGACGCTGCCGACGCGCTGCTGCACAACCTGTACTTCAACCCCAAGCGCTACGATCTGGCCAAGGTTGGCCGTTACAAGATCAACCGCAAGCTTGGCATCGACCTGCCGTTGAGCGACGAGAAGGCATCCGTGCTGAGCGTGGACGACATCGTCGCCATGATCAAGTACCTGGTTGCCTTGCACGCCGGCAACAAGACCACCAAGGGCCAGCGCGACGGCGCCGAGGTTGACTTGCGCGTTGACGTTGACGACATCGACCACTTCGGCAACCGTCGTATCCGCGCCGTAGGCGAGCTCATCGAGAACCAGGTCCGTACGGGTCTTTCTCGCATGGAGCGCGTTGTGCGCGAGCGGATGACCACGCAGGACGTCGAAGCCATCACGCCGCAGACCCTGATCAACATCCGTCCCGTTGTGGCTGCCATCAAGGAGTTCTTCGGAACGTCCCAGCTGTCACAGTTCATGGATCAGAACAACCCGCTGGCCGGTCTGACGCACAAGCGTCGCCTGTCCGCGCTGGGCCCGGGCGGTTTGTCCCGTGACCGAGCAGGGATGGAAGTTCGAGACGTTCACCCGTCCCACTACGGCCGTATGTGCCCCATTGAAACTCCTGAAGGCCCCAACATTGGTCTGATTGGTTCATTGGCTTCCTACGGACGCATCAACCCGTTCGGTTTCATTGAGACACCGTACCGTCGTGTCAAGGACGGCTTCGTTTCTGACGAAGTTGATTACCTGACAGCCGATGACGAGATGGATGTTGTTATTGCACAGGCCAACGCGCCTTTGGATGCCAACAGCCACTTCTCCGAAGACTCCGTCCTGGTTCGCCAGCGCGGTGGTGGCGGCGAGCCTGTTCTGATCCCGGCCAACGACGTCGAGTACATGGACGTTTCCCCGCGCCAGATGGTGTCGGTGGCTACTGCCTTGATCCCGTTCCTTGAGCACGATGATGCTAACCGCGCCCTCATGGGTGCGAACATGCAGCGTCAGGCTGTGCCGTTGGTCCAGTCCGAGTCCCCGTTCGTGGGAACCGGCATGGAGCGCGCAACAGCTGTTGACGCCGGCGACGTTGTCATCGCGAAGAAGGCAGGTGTTGTCTCGGAGGTTTCCGCAGACATCGTTGTCATGCTGAACGACGACGGCACCGAGACCAACTACCCGATCGCCAAGTACCAGCGTTCCAACCAGGGAACGGCCTACAACCAGCGCGTTCTGGCCTCTGAGGGCCAGCGTCTGGAAGTTGGCGGCATCATTGCCGATGGCCCCGCAACGGACATGGGCGAGCTCGCCCTGGGTAAGAACCTCTTGGTTGCCTTCATGTCTTGGGAAGGTCACAACTACGAGGATGCCATCATCCTTTCGCAGCGCATTGTTGCTGAGGATGTGCTCTCCTCCATCCACATCGAAGAGCATGAGATCGACGCTCGCGACACCAAGCTTGGTGCCGAGGAAATCACCCGGGACATCCCGAACGTTTCCGAGGAAATCCTTGCTGGTTTGGACGAGCGCGGCATCATCCACATCGGTGCAGAAGTTGAAGCCGGCGACATCCTGGTAGGTAAGGTCACCCCTAAGGGTGAAACCGAACTGACCCCGGAGGAGCGTCTGCTCCGTGCCATCTTCGGTGAGAAGAGCCGCGAAGTTCGCGACACTTCCTTGAAGGTGCCCCACGGCGAGTCCGGTACTGTCATTGGCGTTCGCGTCTTTGACCGTGACTCCGAGGACGATCTGCCCCCCGGTGTGAACCAGCTGGTACGCGTGTACGTTGCCAACAAGCGCAAGATCACCGATGGTGACAAGCTTGCCGGCCGTCACGGTAACAAGGGTGTCATCTCCAAGATCCTCCCGATCGAAGACATGCCGTTCCTTGCTGACGGTACCCCCGTTGACATCGTCCTGAACCCCTTGGGTGTTCCGGGTCGAATGAACGTTGGCCAGGTTCTGGAAATCCACCTCGGTTGGGTTGCCAAGACCGGTTGGAAGATTGAGGGCGAGCCGGACTGGGTTAAGAACCTGCCGAACCTGCCCCGTGAAATCGGCCAGACCCGCGTTGCCACCCCGGTGTTCGACGGTGCACGGGACGAGGAAATCACCGGCCTGCTCGATTCCACCAACGTGACTCGCGACGGCGTTCGCCTGATCGACTCCTCGGGTAAGACCCAACTGTTTGACGGCCGCTCCGGCGAGCCGTTCCCGGATCCGGTCTCTGTTGGTTACATGTACATCTTGAAGCTTCACCACTTGGTGGATGACAAGATTCACGCCCGCTCCACGGGCCCCTACTCCATGATCACCCAGCAGCCCTTGGGCGGTAAGGCCCAGTTCGGTGGCCAGCGCTTTGGTGAGATGGAAGTTTGGGCACTGGAAGCATACGGCGCGGCGTACACGCTGCAGGAACTGCTGACGATCAAGTCCGATGACATCCATGGCCGCGTGAAGGTTTACGAAGCCATCGTCAAGGGCGAGAACATCCCGGAGCCGGGTATCCCGGAATCCTTCAAGGTTCTCATCAAGGAAATGCAGTCGCTGTGCCTGAACGTGGAAGTTCTTTCCACGGACGGCACCACGATTGAGATGCGTGACTCGGATGAAGAAGTCTTCCGGGCCGCGGAGGAGCTGGGCATCGACCTGTCACGGGCCGAGCCTAACTCTGTCGAAGAAGTTTAGTGAGTCGGCGGCGGTGGCCAGCCCACCGCCGTCGAACATTCACTTCTTCCCGTAACCCGCTTAGACATTCAGACTTAGAGAATTAGAGAGAACAGGACCCATATGTCCAGCGAATCCTCCTTCGGCTTCATGCAGATTGGCCTGGCCACCGCGCAAGATATCCGCGACTGGTCCCACGGCGAAGTCAAGAAGCCGGAAACCATTAATTACCGCACGCTCAAGCCGGAAAAAGACGGTCTTTTCTGTGAAAAGATCTTCGGCCCGTCGCGTGACTGGGAATGCTACTGCGGCAAGTACAAGCGCGTACGCTTCAAGGGCATCATTTGCGAGCGCTGTGGCGTTGAAGTCACCCGCGCAAAGGTACGCCGTGAGCGCATGGGCCACATTGAGCTGGCCGCTCCCGTAACCCACATTTGGTACTTCAAGGGCGTTCCCTCGCGCTTGGGCTACCTCTTGGACCTGGCACCGAAGGACCTCGAAAAGGTCATCTACTTCGCTGCCTACATGATCACGAGCGTTGACGACGAAGCACGTCACGCCGAGCTGCCGAACCTCCAGATCGAGCATGATCTGGAAAAGAAGCGCATGGTTGACACCCGTGACAGCGACATCGCCACGATCGCCCGCGATCTTGAAGGCGAATTGCAGCGCCTTGAGGGCGAAGGCGCCAAGGCAGCCGATAAGAAGAAGGCCCGCGACTCCGCGGACCGTCAGATGGCCAACGTGCGTAAGCGCGCCGACGCCGACATCGACCGCCTCGAGCAGGTTTGGGACCGTTTCAAGGCCCTGAAGGTTGCCGACCTCGAAGGTGACGAGGCCCTGTACCGCGAATTGCGTGACCGTTACGGCATGTTCTTCGAAGGTTCCATGGGTGCCGAAGCCATCAAGAGCCGTCTTGAGACCTTTGACATGGCCGGTGAAGCGGAGATCCTTCGCGACATCATCGCCAATGGCAAGGGCCAGCGCAAGACCCGTGCCCTCAAGCGCCTGAAGGTTGTCAACGCATTCTTGACCACCAACAACAGCCCGCTTGGCATGGTTCTGGACGCCGTCCCGGTGATCCCGCCGGAACTGCGCCCCATGGTTCAGCTCGACGGTGGCCGTTTCGCCACCTCCGACTTGAACGACCTCTACCGTCGCGTGATCAACCGCAACAACCGTCTCAAGCGTCTGCTTGATTTGGGTGCTCCGGAGATCATCGTCAACAACGAGAAGCGCATGCTGCAGGAAGCCGTTGACTCCCTGTTCGACAACGGTCGTCGTGGCCGTCCCGTCACCGGGCCGGGCAACCGTCCGCTGAAGTCCCTGAGCGACATGCTCAAGGGCAAGCAGGGTCGTTTCCGTCAGAACCTCCTCGGCAAGCGCGTTGACTACTCCGGCCGTTCGGTTATTGTTGTTGGCCCGCAGCTGAAGCTGCACCAGTGTGGTCTGCCCAAGCAGATGGCTTTGGAGCTCTTCAAGCCGTTCGTGATGAAGCGCCTGGTTGACCTCAACCACGCACAGAACATCAAGAGCGCCAAGCGCATGGTTGAGCGTTTCCGCCCCCAGGTCTGGGATGTTCTCGAAGAGATCATCACCGAGCACCCGGTACTGCTGAACCGTGCACCAACCTTGCACCGTTTGGGTATCCAGGCGTTCGAGCCTCAGCTTGTTGAAGGTAAGGCAATCCAGCTTCACCCGTTGGTTTGTGGTGCCTTCAACGCTGACTTCGACGGTGACCAGATGGCAGTTCACTTGCCGCTGAGCCCCGAAGCGCAGGCAGAAGCGCGCATCTTGATGTTGTCCTCGAACAACATTTTGAAGCCGTCCGATGGCCGCCCGGTTACCCTGCCCTCGCAGGATATGATCATCGGTCTGTACCACTTGACCACCAAGCGTGTTGGTTCAGCTGGCGAAGGCCGCAGCTTCTCCACCTCCGCTGAGGCTGTCATGGCGTTCGACGCCGGTGAGTTGCACTTGAACTCACAGGTCAAGATCCGCTTGAGCAACTTTGTGCCCAGCGTTGACCGTGAAGCTCCGGAAGGTTTCGAGGCTGGCGATTCCGCCATCATCGACACCTCCCTGGGCCAGGTCATCTTCAACGAAACCCTGCCTGCCGACTACCCCTGGGTAGAAAAGGTTGCAGACAAGGGCCAGCTCTCCGAGATCGTCAACGACCTCGCCGAGCGGTACCCGAAGGTTGTTGTTGCAGCAACACTGGATAACTTGAAGGATGCCGGTTTCTACTGGGCAACCCGATCAGGAGTCACGGTTGCGATCTCGGACATTAAGGTGCCCGAATCCAAGCCGGCCATCCTTGAAGGCTACGAAATCAAGGCCGCCAAGGTTCAGGCTCAGTTCGACAAGGGTCTCATTGCTGATGACGAGCGCCGCCAGGAGCTCATCGACATCTGGAACCAGGCAACCAACGAGATCGCTGATGCGATGCGTGCGTCCTTCGCCGCATCCAACACGATCAACCGTATGGTTTCCTCCGGTGCTCGTGGTAACTGGATGCAGGTTCGCCAGATTGCTGGTATCCGTGGCTTGGTAGCTAACCCTAAGGGTGAAATTATTCCTCGCCCGATCAAGTCCTCCTACCGTGAGGGCCTGTCGGTTTTGGAGTACTTCATTGCTACTCACGGTGCCCGTAAGGGTCTGGCCGATACCGCTCTGCGTACAGCTAACTCCGGTTACCTGACACGTCGTCTGGTTGACGTTTCCCAGGATGTCATTGTTCGTGAAGACGACTGTGGCACCGAGCGCGGTTTGACCCTGCCGATCGCAGTGGTTGACGCTGCCGGCGAGTTCGTATTGCATGAGGAAGTCGAGAACAGCGTGTACGCACGCACCTTGGCTGCCGAGGTAGTGGACTCCTCCGGCAAGGTGCTGGCTGTTGCCGGCGCCGACGTTGGCGACGTACTGATCGGTGAACTGTTCGCCGCTGGTATCGAAGAGATCAAGGTCCGCTCAGTACTCACCTGTGAGTCAACTGTTGGAACCTGTGCTCTTTGCTACGGCCGTTCCTTGGCTACGGGTAAGACCGTGGACATTGGTGAAGCCGTCGGTATCATCGCTGCTCAGTCCATTGGTGAGCCCGGTACCCAGCTGACCATGCGTACCTTCCACACCGGTGGTGCTGTTTCTGCCAGCCGTGGCGAGGATATTACCCAGGGTCTGCCGCGTATCCAGGAGCTCTTCGAAGCACGTACCCCCAAGGGTGTGGCTCCGATCGCAGAAGCTGCCGGACGCATCAACATTGATGAGTCCGAGAAGACCATGCGTTTGATCCTCACACCGGACGACGGCACCGAGGAGATCGCTTACCCGGTTCTGCGACGTGCACGCCTGACGGTTGCCGACGGCGAGCACGTTGAAGTTGGCCAGAAGCTCATTGTGGGTGCTGTTGACCCCAAGCAGGTTCTGCGTATCCTCGGCCCGCGTGCCGCTCAGAAGCACCTCGTTGAGGAAGTTCAGGGCGTTTACCGCAGCCAGGGTGTGGGTATCCACGACAAGCACGTCGAGGTTATCGTCCGCCAGATGCTGCGCCGCGTCACAGTCATCGAGTCCGGCGACTCGAAGCTGCTGCCCGGTGAGCTTGCCGAGCGCGGCCGCTTCGAGACGGAAAACCGTCGCGTTGTTTCCGAGGGCAAGAAGCCGGCATCAGGCCGTAACGAGCTCATGGGTATCACCAAGGCTTCCTTGGCTACCGAGTCATGGCTCTCCGCTGCTTCCTTCCAGGAAACCACCCGCGTTCTGACGCAGGCGGCCATGGAAGGCAAGTCTGACCCGCTGTTGGGTCTGAAGGAGAACGTGATCATCGGTAAGTTGATCCCGGCCGGTACGGGTCTGCCGCGCTACACCAACGTCACGGTGGAGCCCACGGAAGAAGCCAAAGCCAATCTGTTCACAGGTCCGAGCGCATTCAGCGACTTCGACTACGTGGGCGGAGTGGGAGACTTGGGCAACGAGTTCCGCGCCATCCCCTTGGATGACTACGACTTGGGCACCAACTTCTCCGGCTAGAAGAAGCTGACTGAAGTGCGACGGCGGTGAGTTGCCTCTTTGAGGCGGCCCACCGCCGTCGTGCTTTAACCAAACGCTCTCGCAGCAATGGCTGGATTTTTGGGAACGCTCTCGCAGTACGGTTCGCGAGCGAGCAGTGGGGAGCAGGCCGATTTCGGCGCTGACCTTAACCCGTGGTAATGTAATTAGTAATTGTTAGTGTGGCAGTGGATAAGAGCTTCTGTTTCCTTCGCTTAGGTGAAGAAAGTGGATGCGGGTCCGGGTTGTACGGTTCTTGTACAGCGAATGCCACATTTTTGCATGCCTAGGCGCTGTGAAGTCGCCAAGCCTGCGACTACCAGTAAACGGCTTACCCCCAGCGGCTGAATCATTCCCGCCGGCGGGGCAAGCAACACGATAAAACAACGGAGAACACGAAAGTGCCTACGATTAACCAGCTGGTCCGAAAGGGCCGGACACCCAAGGTCACAAAGACCAAGGCTCCCGCATTGAAGGGCAGCCCCATGCGTCGCGGCGTTTGCACGCGCGTTTACACAACCACACCGAAGAAGCCGAACTCGGCTCTGCGTAAGGTTGCACGTGTGCGCCTTAACGGTGGCGTGGAAGTTACCGCTTACATCCCCGGTGTAGGTCACAACCTCCAGGAGCACTCCATCGTGCTCGTTCGTGGAGGCCGTGTTAAGGACCTTCCCGGTGTACGTTACAAGATCGTCCGTGGCGCATTGGATACCCAGGGCGTTAAGAACCGCAAGCAGGCTCGTAGCCGCTACGGTGCAAAGATGGAGAAGAAGTAATATGCCTCGCAAGGGTCCGGCCCCCAAGCGGCCACTAGTTGTAGATCCCGTATACGGCTCCCCGTTGGTCACTCAGCTGATCAACAAGGTTCTCGTTGACGGCAAGAAGTCCACCGCAGAGCGCATCGTTTATGGCGCACTTGAGGGTGTACGCGAAAAGACCGGTGCTGATCCCGTTGTTGCCTTGAAGAAGGCCATGGAGAACATCAAGCCCAGCCTTGAGGTCAAGTCCCGCCGTGTTGGTGGCGCTACCTACCAGGTTCCGGTTGAAGTCAAGCCCGGTCGCCAGACTGCTTTGGCTCTGCGTTGGTTGGTTGGTTACTCGAAGGCTCGCCGCGAGAAGACCATGACCGAGCGTTTGCGCAACGAAGTTTTGGATGCCTCCAACGGTCTTGGTGCCGCTGTCAAGCGTCGCGAAGACACCCACAAGATGGCCGAGTCCAACAAGGCCTTCGCCCATTACCGCTGGTAACTAGAGCCGTACGCGTGTCCGGCGGCAACCCCGCCGGACACGCAGTAGCTCATCTCTAGAAAAGGGAGACAACGTGGCACAGGAAGTGCTTACAGACCTTAACAAGGTCCGCAACATTGGCATCATGGCCCATATTGATGCTGGCAAGACCACTACGACTGAGCGCATCCTGTTCTACACGGGTGTGAACCACAAAATCGGCGAAACCCACGACGGTGCTTCGACGACTGACTGGATGGAACAGGAAAAGGAACGCGGCATCACCATCACGTCTGCCGCCGTGACTTGCTTCTGGGACAAGAACCAGATCAATATCATTGACACCCCTGGCCACGTTGACTTCACGGTGGAAGTTGAGCGCTCCTTGCGAGTTCTCGACGGCGCTGTTGCTGTTTTTGACGGCAAGGAGGGCGTTGAGCCTCAGTCCGAGACCGTTTGGCGTCAGGCTGACAAGTACAACGTTCCGCGTATCTGCTTCGTCAACAAGATGGACAAGCTCGGTGCTGATTTCTACTTCACGGTAGACACCATCATCAACCGTCTCGGTGCAAAGCCCCTGGTTATGCAGCTGCCGATCGGTGTCGAGAGCGAATTCACCGGCGTCGTAGACCTGCTCACCATGAAGGCCTTCGTCTGGGCCGGTGACTCCAAGGGTGACGTCACCATGGGTGCCGCCTACGAAATCCAGGAGATCCCCGCTGATCTCCAGGAGAAGGCTGAAGAGTACCGCGCAGCCCTCGTCGAGGCAGCTGCCGAGTCTTCCGAAGAGCTCATGGAGAAGTACCTCGAAGGTATTGAACCCTCCATCGAGGAGCTGAAGGCTGGCATTCGCAAGCTGACGGTTAACTCCGAGATCTACCCGGTCTTCTGTGGTTCCGCATTCAAGAACCGCGGCGTGCAGCCCATGCTCGACGCTGTTATTGACTTCCTGCCGAACCCGTTGGATGTTGGCGCCATGATCGGTCACGATCCTCGCGACGAGTCCATCGAGATCAAGCGCGAGCCGAGTGAAACCGAGCCGTTCTCGGCTTTGGCTTTCAAGATCGCAACGCACCCGTTCTTCGGCCAGTTGAACTTCATCCGCGTCTACTCCGGCAGGGCAACCTCCGGTACGCAGCTGATGAACTCGACCAAGGGCAAGAAGGAACGCATTGGCAAGCTTTTCCAGATGCACGCCAATAAGGAAATGCCTGTAGATGAGATCCACGCGGGTCACATTTACGCAGTGATCGGCCTCAAGGACACCACCACCGGTGATACCTTGTGCGATCCGGCAAACCAGATTGTTCTTGAGTCGATGACCTTCCCCGCTCCCGTGATCTTCGTTGCCATCGAGCCGAAGACCAAGGGTGACCAGGAGAAGCTCTCCACGGCTATCCAGAAGCTCTCCGCTGAGGACCCGACGTTCACCGTCAACCTCAACGAAGACACCGGCCAGACCGAAATTGGCGGCATGGGCGAGCTCCACCTGGACATCCTTGTGGACCGCATGCGTCGCGAATTCAACGTTGAAGCCAACGTTGGCAAGCCGCAGGTTGCGTACCGCGAAACCATCAAGCGCGCTGTTGTCAAGCACGACTACACTCACAAGAAGCAGACCGGTGGTTCAGGTCAGTTCGCTAAGATCCAGATCGCTATTGCGCCGATGGATACTGCTGAAGGCGAGATGTACGAGTTCGAGAACAAGGTCACTGGTGGCCGTGTTCCTCGCGAATACATCCCCAGCGTTGACCAGGGCATCCAGTCCGCATTGCCTGACGGCGTGCTGGCCGGTTACCCGATGGTTGGCATCAAGGCCACGCTGCTTGACGGCGCGTCCCACGATGTTGACTCCTCCGAAATGGCCTTCAAGATCGCCGGTCGAATGGCGTTCAAGGAAGCTGCTCGGATGGCCAACCCGGTTCTGCTTGAACCGTTGATGGAAGTTGAAGTCCGCACCCCTGAGGAATACATGGGTGAAGTTATCGGTGACCTCAACTCTCGTCGTGGCCAGATGCAGTCCATGGAGGACGCAAGCGGTGTCAAGGTCATCAAGGCTCTTGTTCCCTTGTCCGGCATGTTCGGCTACATCGGTGACTTGCGGTCCAAGACCCAGGGTCGTGCCGTGTACTCGATGAAGTTTGACAGCTACTCTGAGGTTCCGAAGGCTGTAGCCGACGAAATCATCCAGAAGGCACGCGGCGAGTAGTCGTACTTTTTGTTTGGGTCTGTTCTGGCCTTAGGCTGGAACAGACCCAACCAGCAAGCAATTTCTTAAATATCAAAAGCCCCCAGTAGACTTATTTTGATTTCAGTGGCGAACAGCGCTACTGAGAGTAAGTTTTCTAAAATGTTCTAGGAGGAACCTGTGGCAAAGGCAAAGTTCGAGCGGACCAAGCCGCACGTTAACATCGGCACCATCGGTCACGTTGACCATGGTAAGACCACGTTGACGGCTGCCATTTCCAAGGTACTGTACGAAAAGTACCCGACACTCAACGAGCAGCGTGATTTCAGCTCCATCGACTCGGCTCCCGAGGAGAAGCAGCGCGGTATCACGATCAACATCTCCCACGTTGAGTACCAGACTGAGAAGCGCCACTACGCACACGTAGACGCCCCCGGTCACGCTGACTACATCAAGAACATGATCACCGGTGCTGCCCAGATGGACGGCGCTATCTTGGTAGTTGCCGCCACTGACGGCCCGATGGCTCAGACTCGCGAGCACGTTCTGTTGGCCCGCCAGGTTGGCGTTCCCTACCTGCTGGTCGCACTGAACAAGTCCGACATGGTCGACGACGAAGAACTCCTCGACCTGGTGGAGATGGAAGTTCGCGAACTTCTTTCCTCACAGGGCTTCGACGGCGACGAGGCACCTGTTGTCCGCGTTTCCGGCTTGAAGGCTCTGGAAGGCGATCCCGTATGGGTCAAGTCCGTTGAGGACTTGATGGATGCCGTGGATAACCACGTTCCGGACCCGATCCGCGACAAGGACAAGCCGTTCCTGATGCCGGTTGAAGATGTTTTCACCATCACCGGTCGTGGAACTGTTGTAACGGGCCGCGCCGAGCGTGGAACCCTGCAGATCAACTCCGAGGTCGAGATCGTCGGCATCCGTCCGGTCCAGAAGACCACGGTTACCGGTATCGAGATGTTCCACAAGCAGCTCGACGAGGCTTGGGCCGGCGAGAACTGTGGTCTGCTGCTCCGCGGTATCAAGCGCGAAGACGTAGAGCGTGGCCAGGTTATCGTGAAGCCGGGTTCCATTACCCCGCACACCGATTTCGAAGCCAACGTCTACATCTTGGCCAAGGATGAGGGCGGTCGTCACAACCCGTTCTACTCCAACTACCGCCCGCAGTTCTACTTCCGCACAACGGATGTTACCGGCGTTATCACCTTGCCTGAGGGCACGGAAATGGTTATGCCTGGCGACAACACCGAAATGACTGTCGCGCTGATCCAGCCGATCGCCATGGAAGAGGGCCTCGGCTTCGCTATCCGCGAAGGCGGCCGCACCGTTGGTTCAGGTCGTGTCACCAAGATCATCAAGTAGTCTTTAGACTATTTCGATTCTTGAAAGAGGGTCCCAGCTTCGGCTGGGGCCCTCTTTTTTGGCGGTAGGGTTTGGTCCATGATGAAAGAACGTCCATGCCCCAGGTGATAGCTGAACGAACTGTCCGTCTGGACCCCTCCACCGCGTTTGAACTCTCGCAAACAACTGGCGCGTTCCGATTGCGCTGGGATCCCTTCATCCATTCTCAACAATTCCAAGACGGTGCAACGGTGGCGGCCAAAGGTGTGCGCACCCGTACCCGTTCGCGGATGGGATTGTTGATGATCAGTGAGTACGTGTCCTTCGTGCCGGGCAAAAACGTTGGCATGAAAATGGTGGCCGGGCCGTGGTTCTTCGCCAATTTTGGTGCTGGGTGGCGCTTTGCCGAGTCCGACGGCGGCACAAGACTCGTCTGGAAGTACACCTTCACCTGCAAACCCCGTTTCCTGCAGCCATGGGCCAACCCGGTGGGCCAATGGTTGCTGGGGCGGGAAATTGAACGGCGAATCTCCTCTTTTGCTGCAGCGTGCGATGATCCGCAGCTCATCGCCGACTTGGGATTCTCGGGCTGAGGGGGTGCCCGTCGCCGCGGTACCAGTGATCACCCCGGACTGCAGAATTCTCGAACAGCCAACACTATGGGTAGTTATGCCCATTTGATGGCGTAATTGACCGTTGGGTGCCTGACTTGCCCTAAGCTGAGAGTTCGCCAGTAGTAAGGAATGACATGAGTCAGCAGCCCGCCGCGTCTCCACTTCCATCGGAGCGAAACGCCACCGCTGAAGCGTACCGGCAAGGCTATTTGCAAGGGCATCGCGCTGGCTGGAGCGATGCCCTTGCCGCGGCCGCCGCGCAGATGGTCCGGCCGGCTGCCCGGCAGGGGAGCGCCGAAGCTCCCGCGGCGATGGCGCCCCAAGCTCCCCTCCCGGCGCCGACTGAGGCTAGTAGGCCGGTACAGGTGCCTGTGCCCCAAAAACCTTTCGCGCAGCCCCGGGTCAATGCGCAGCCTGCGCCATTGGCCTACGGTCAGCCGCCGGGCATGCTCGTGTTGCCGACCTATCCGATGGCGGCGCCTGCCCCTGTGGACCCTGCAGCCGTGGCCGCCAAAAAGAGCAGGCGTGAGGCGCAGAACATCAACGTCACCTTGTATGTGGCGAGTTTGCTCATGGTTGCCGCCGCCGCACTCTTTGTGGGCAGTACGCTCCCGGTGATGGCACGGCTGGTGGGAGTGTGGCTGGTAACAGCCCTCTTCTACGCTGCAGGTCTGGTGTTGCACGGCAAAGTTTCCCGGCTCAAACCGGCGGCCGTGGCATTCACCGGAACAGCGCTGGCAATTATTCCCTTTGCCGGTCTGGCGAGCTACAACCTGGGCCTTCCCTCGGCAGCAACGGTTTGGCTGGCAACCTCCCTCATTGGCACTGTGGCGTATATCTTTGCCGCTGTGCGGCTCCAAAGCCGGCTGGTGGTGTACCTTTCCCTGGCCTTCCTGCTCTCCACAGCATGGTCGTCGGTGGCAGTGCTCGGGGCGGCATTGGCGTGGTATTTTGCTGCACTCATAGTTTTTGCGGCCTTGTTGTCACTGGCCGGTCACCAGCTAAGTAATGGCGGTGCCGCAAAAGGTGGAGAAGCCAGCATCTATGCGAAGCCTTTGAACGAGCTCGGCCCGTGGTTCGCGCCCGCCGGCCTGGTGGGATCGCTAATCTTCAGCCTTGCCCTCAATGCCGCCGGCCACGCTCTGGTGCTGGCGGCCGGAGCCATCTACTACCTTGTCATGACGGCCACAGGTGCCCCTGCGGTGAGAGGGTACAACTACCTGGGGCTCAGGTTTTCCTTGACGCTGGCTGCCCCCTTTGTCGCATGGATTATCCATCCGAACGCAGCCTGGGCGGCCGCTTCGTTCACCGTTGTGCTGGCCTTGCAGCTCATCACTGTGTCCTATGGGAAGAAACTCCTGGCCCGTTTCCTCGGCAGTGCGAGGTGGGCGCAATGGGACGTTTTCATCAGCATTCCCGTCATGAACATGGCAGCGCTGCTGTGGAGCGTTAGCCTGTATTGGCAGCACGACGGCGGCGCAGGCACCGGGATCGCCGTGGTCGGTGTTGCGTTCGGACTGATTGCGGCCATGGCTGCCGTGCCGGCCTTCCTGCCACGAGGTGAATGGCTCCCGCTTCCTGCGGTTGGTGCCATTGTCCTGTATTCACCCCTGTTGGACGCTGCCGGTTGGTCAGTGCTGCTGGCGGTGGCTCTGCTCTACACGGTGGGCCGCTGGCTCACAAGCAAACCAGGCGCCCTCCGGGACGCCATGCTGGTTGTTTCCCGGTTTTTCCTGACCGGCCTGGCAGCCTCGACCCTGGCCGCCTTTGTCCCGCCCCAGCCTGGCAAGGCCCAGTTGATCGTGGCTATTGTTGGGGTCATTGCCGCCAGCCAGTTGGTGGCCGACGCCCTCATCGGCAAGCTGGGCAGGATCAGCACAGTCACCAGCTGCTCGGCCGGGGCGTGGGCGATGGTCGGGACAATCCTGGTGGTTTCCTTGTCAGTGAGCCAGCTATGGGCCAGGGCCGCAGGCAATGCCACCGCCGACGTCCTGGCTGCAACGCGCTGGGAGTTCCTCGCGGCTGCAGTTGCGATGGCAGCAGCCGCCATGATCTATTCACTGCTGCGGATCCCTCGCCCCCACGGTTACTCCAGCGCGGAGTTGGTTGCGCCGCTGTTCCTTGGCATTGCAACCCTCAGTGCGGGGCCGGTCTTCAACGCAGCAGGGGCCAGTGTTGGCTGGGCCGTGACCACGGCATTTCTTTTCTCAGCAGGGTCCTCCCTGGCGTCCCAGAACGAGTCCCTGCACCGCTGGCTCTATTGGTGGGCGGCCAGGCTGGGCTCACTGTTGCTGGCGGTGGCATTGTTCCAGCTGTGGGCCGACGCCGACCCGGCGACGCTGATCGCCGGCAGCACAGTCAATCTGGCACTGGTCCTGATGCTTGCCTTGGTGCCGCAGGTGATCATCCTGGCAGTGGTTCACTGGCGCGGCACGGCAGTTGTGGGCCACCAGACGGATGCAGGGATCACCTTGTTCCTGCTGGTGACGTTGGCGGCCCTGGGTGGCATCGGAAACCACAGCGGCAATGGGGCCATTTCCGCCGCAGTGGGACTGGCCGCCGTGTCTCTCGCGGTCTTGTGCGGTGCCGGTGCGCTGCGGACTGCTTGGCCGGCCGTGGTCCTGTGGGCGCCACCTGCCGCCATGCTGCTGCTGGCGTTGAGCTGCGCGGGCAACAACGGTGCGCTGATGGTGGTTTTGATCATCATCGTGGCCACGTCCGGCAGCCTGGCCATCAAGGCCACCACCCGTGCGCTCCGGGGTATTCACTTCATGGTGGCCCGCTTTGCATTCACGGTGCTGGCGGGCGTTGCGGCTGCCCAGCTGCTGGATAATCCCGGCGCAACCACCCTGACGCTCACGGCCGCACTGTTGCTCCAAGTTCTGGTGCAGCGCCTTGCCCAGCGCGGCAAGGCTGCCCAGCTGGTGGGGGAGCCGGCACTCCTGCGGGTCAGCCTGTGGCTGCTGCTGGCGGGGCAGCTTCTTGTTCCGGTGAGTTATCATCAACTCACCGGCGGCTTCTCCTCCCCAGGGACGGCCGCGCGGTGGGTGGTGGCCGTGGAGCTTCTGGCCCTTGCCGTAACAGCTGTTGTTGCCCAGCTGCTCCTGTCACTGCGCGGGGCGTCTTACCTGGCTGTTGTTGCAGTGGTGGGCGGGGCGGCCGTGATTGCTCCCGTGCTGTGGCCGGGCGCCACGGCATTGCTGCTTCTGACACTGTGCGTGGGTGCCATCGCCTGGCGGTGCCTCTACACGCCGGCCGAACCAGAGATGCGCTGGTACTGGTTGGTGGCGACGTCCACCTTCCTCCTGGCGGCCTGCGTGGTGGATGCTGATGCCGCCACGGGGATCTTTGCAGCCATGTGGCTGGTGGCGGGTTTGGCGTTCATGATGGCGGCCCACCTGATGAGGCTGAAGTGGCTGACCCTCCCCGGGGCCTTGCTAGTCTTCCTGTCAGCCATGATGTTTAGCAGCCAGGTATTCGAGCTGACCCAGCTCAGGGGGGTTGCTGCCTTCACCGGATTCGTGGTTGTGGTGGGCGCCTTGTACCTGGTGCGCCTGGTGCTCCTGGATTTGTTGGACGCCCCGTATGTGCAGAGGTGGAGCGTGGTGGGTGTGGCCTTGGCCGGAGGCGCCGTTTTCGCAGTCATGGCCATGACTGACCACCGCACGGTGCTGCTTGGGGCGGGCGCCTTTACCCTGATCGCCCTGTTGGGCTGTGTGGAGGCGCCGGTCACCATCCGCCGCCGTTGTGTGGACGTCGCTGTGGTTGCGTGCGCACTGGTGTGGTTCCTGGCCTGTTCAAGCTACGTGGACCTTGGTCTCTTCTGGTTTGTGCAGTGGTGCGCCGCGGCGTTGGGCGGCTTGGCGCTGATTCGCTACCTGAGCCGGGCGGAGCAGTTTGGCAAGGCACTGCTTTTGGCGGCGGCCTGCCTGGCCAGTTTCGGGGCCTTCCTGACCATCTTCAGTGGCGACACCCTGCAACAGTTGGTCTCACTGCTGATCTTCGTAGTTTTGCTGGCCGTGGGCATGAGCCTGAACGAGCGGATCTTCACCATCTGGGGTGCCATCGGGGTAACCACGGCTGTGATTTGGTATGTGCGCGGCTACACCTTCCTCCTGCTCGCTGTGCTGGCACTTGCGCTGATAGCCTTCGCGATCTGGCGCCTGACACGCAAAAAGCCACAGGGCGAAGGGCAGGTGCCTGTGTACCTGCCCGGTCCGCCGCAGTAGTTCAGCGCACGCCCTTGACCCGGCTCACGGCAATAGCTCCGGCCAGTGCGGTGATGCCGGAGACAATGAACAGCAGGGTGAAACCGCCCACGGCGCTGACCAGCAAGGCGCCAAGCAAGGGAGCGAACGCCTGGGGCACGGTCAAGGCGATGTTCATGATGCCCAGGTCCTTCCCGCGCGAAAGTTGGTCGGGAAGGACCTCGGTGGCGAGGGCTTGGTCCACCGAGAGGAAGCAGCCGTAGCCCAGCCCCAACAAGGCTGCGCCAACGGTGGCGGCACCCATGGTGGGGACAAACGCCAGGATGAAGGCGGCGGCGGCCTGCAACACGGAGGCGCCAAACACAAACACCCTGCGCCTGCCCAGCCGGTCCGAGAGCCTACCCAGCCACAGCGATACGACGATCACGAACACCATGTAGACAAGAGTCAAAAGAATCAGCGAGTCCTCGGCGTCGGGCACCTTGAGCCCGTACATGAGGAAGTAGAGCAGCAAACTGGTGCCCAAGGCGTTCCCTAGATTCACCAGGATGCGGCTCAACAGTGTCCAGCCGAAGTCCGGGAACTTCCGCGGACTGATCCACAGGCCCGCCAGCAGCGAGCGGACCGTGAGCGGCGGGACAATGCCGGGCGGCAGCACGTCGTCGGGCACCAGCAACAAAAATGGCAGGCCCAGCACCACCAGAAGCGCGGCCATGAGGGCGTAGCCGCCAAAGGTGCTCAGCCCGAGGGCCATGACCAGGACGAGCCCGGCAATGATGCCAATGGCTTGGGGTGCGGAGATCCAGCCGGACACGTAACCGCGCTGGTTGATTGGGACCTGCTCGGAGATGGCGGCCGTCAGTGCGGCGGTGAGAACGCAGAAGAAGGTGCTGGCGGCCACCCAGCAAATCCCGATCCCCGGCAGGGACGTCTGCAGGCCAAGAACCAGCAGTGAAAGGGCAAAGCCGGCCGTGCCAAAGGCTATCCAGGGCCGGCGCCGACCAAAACGGGACGTGGTCCTGTCGGAGAGTGCCCCGGTAAGCGGGTAGGCGATCAGTGCGAAGGCTCCTGCGATCCCCGAAATGTAGCCAAATCCAAGGACGTTCGCCACCCAGTCGGTGGCATTGAGGAACTTCTCCACCTGCACCGGAAGCAACAGCTGCACGGGAGTCAGCTGCGCTATCCACACGCCCAACCAGCTCAGGGCAAACAAGGAAACCCACCGTCCGCCGACCCGGCGGGTGGGAACTGTTGTCAATGACAGCGCCTCCGGGGGAGCGGACACCCCAGCATCTTTGGTGACTTTGCCCACAAGGGAAGCATCTCACGGCCGTCAAGAGTGGCGCGGTTGCTGCGAAGCTGCGGTGTGCGCAAGCCGGGCCACGCCTGCCCCGATTGGCGTTTCGCCCCGGAATCCGGCATACTTATTGAGTTGTTCAAGTGCTTTTTCGTGTCCCGGTCGAGATAATGCTCGATGCAGGGTCCAAGCTAAAGCCCAAACATAACCTTCCTTCGTACTATTAGTGCGGGTACGTGCGTGATTTACTCACGACACGCCCGACCGCGGGGGTCGGAGCTTCGGTGGATTGAGGAACCCGGAATTATCCGGATTCAGTTCATTGGGAGCGTGGCTGTGAGTGCCACATTGAACAGGTAAAAGTAAACAGCGTTTACGTCAACAGCATTGCTCCTACAGGATGCTTCGTTACAGGAAAGAGAGTCACGACGCCATGGCGGGACAAAAAATCCGCATCCGGCTGAAGTCATATGACCACGAGGTTATTGATGTTTCAGCTCGGAAGATCGTTGAGACGGTCACGCGCGCAGGCGCAACGGTAGTCGGCCCGGTGCCGCTGCCCACAGAGAAGAACATTTACTGCGTAATTCGTTCTCCTCACAAGTACAAGGACAGCCGCGAGCACTTTGAAATGCGCACGCACAAGCGTCTTATCGACATCATTGATCCCACGCCCAAGGCAGTAGATTCGCTCATGCGTCTCGACTTGCCGGCCGACGTGAACATCGAAATCAAACTGTAGGGAGGTGCTGAGAAACTATGACCGCGACCCGAAACACTAAGGGCATCCTGGGCACGAAGCTCGGCATGACCCAGGTCTGGGACGAGAACAACTTGCTTGTTCCCGTAACCGTCGTCCAGGCCGACTCCAACGTCATCACCCAGCTGCGTAACGCAGAGGTAGATGGCTATGTAGCGATCCAGATCGGCTACGGCCAGATCGATCCTCGTAAGGTAACCAAGCCCTTGGCTGGTCACTTCGAAAAGGCAGGCGTCACGCCTCGTCGCCACGTCGTCGAGCTGCGCACTGCAGACGCTGACACTTATACCCTCGGCCAGGAGCTCTCCGTTGAGATCTTCGAAGCCGGCCAGAAGGTCGACGTCGTCGGTACTTCAAAGGGTAAGGGCTTCGCCGGTGTTATGAAGCGTCACGGCTTCCATGGCGCCCCGGCCTCTCACGGTGCTCACAAGAACCACCGTAAGCCCGGTTCCATCGGTGGCGCGTCCACCCCTGGCCGCGTTTTCAAGGGTATGAAGATGGCTGGCCGTATGGGTGCCGAGCGCGTAACCACCATGAACCTCACGGTTCACGGCGTTGACGCTGAGAAGTCGCTGCTGCTGATCAAGGGTGCCGTTCCCGGCGCCCGCGGCTCGGTCGTCCTGGTACGCACCGCCGTGAAGGGAGCATAAGTAAATGACTACTGTCAAAGTAGATCTGCCTGCTGACATCTTCGACGTTCAGACCAACGTGCCCTTGTTGCACCAGGTTGTCGTAGCTCAGCTTGCTGCTGCCCGTCAGGGTACTCACAAGACCAAGACCCGCGCCGAAGTATCCGGTGCAGGCCGTAAGCCGCACGCACAGAAGGGTACCGGCCGCGCCCGTCAGGGTTCCATCCGCGCCCCTCACATGACTGGTGGTGGCGTTGTACACGGACCCACACCTCGCGACTACAGCCAGCGCACCCCCAAGAAGATGAAGGCTGCTGCACTGCGCGGCGCTCTCTCTGACAGGGCACGCAACGGCCGTATCCACGTTATTGCTGAATTGGTTGCAGGCTCCAAGCCCTCCACCAAGGCTGCCATGGCTACCCTTGCCGGCGTTTCCTCACGTAAGAACCTCTTGGTTGTTATTGAGCGCGCCAATGACGTTGCCGCTTTGAGCGTACGTAACATCACCAACCTCCACGTTCTGTATGTTGACCAGCTCAACACCTACGACGTGCTCGTTTCTGATGACATCGTCTTCACACAGGCTGCATACGAAGTCTTCGTTTCCGGGCGCGCCGCTGCAGAAGCTTTCGCTTCCAGCATGCTCTTGGTTGAAGACGTGGTTTCCGAAGATGCCGATGATGCCGAAGGCACCATCAAGGGCAACAAGGACTCCATGAAGTACCACGTGCCTGGTTCACGCTGGTATGACGCCACTGTGGCCGAGGTTTGGTTCGCAACCGTTGAGGAAGCCAAGGCCGCAGGCTTTGTTCCCGCCGGTGGCGAAGCTGCCCAGACGATTGAGGAGGACGCCAAGTGAGCGCCGTCACCATCAAGGATCCGCGCGACGTAGTGCTTGCACCCGTCGTTTCGGAAAAGAGCTACGGCTTGATCGACGAAGGTAAGTACACCTTCTTGGTTGACCCCCGCTCGAACAAGACCGAGATCAAGCTGGCCGTGGAGAAAATCTTCTCCGTCAAGGTCGACTCGATCAACACCATCAATCGTGTTGGTAAGCGCAAGCGCACCAAGTTCGGATGGGGACAGCGCAAGGGCACCAAGCGTGCCATTGTCTCCCTTCGCGAAGGCACGATCGACATCTTCGGCGGTCCGCTTTCTTAAGCGGAGACCACTTTAACGAGGAAATATACTATGGGAATCCGTAAATACAAGCCGACAACCCCGGGCCGTCGCGGCTCGAGCGTTGCCGACTTCAGTGAAATCACGCGGTCGACGCCGGAGAAGTCTCTGGTCCGTCCCCTGCCCAAAAAGGGTGGCCGCAATAACACCGGTCGTATCACGACACGTCACAAGGGTGGTGGCCACAAGCGCCAGTACCGCTTGATCGACTTCCGTCGTCACGACAAGGATGGCGTTAACGCTCGCGTTGCTGAGATCGAATACGATCCCAACCGCACCGCACGCATTGCCCTCCTGCACTACGTTGATGGCACCAAGCGTTACATCATCGCCCCGAACAAGCTCAAGCAGGGTGACTTCGTAGAAGCCGGCCCCGCAGCTGACATCAAGCCTGGCAACAACCTCCCGTTGCGCAACATCCCCGTGGGTACTGTTATCCACGCTGTGGAGCTGCGTCCCGGTGGCGGTGCCAAGATGGCTCGTTCCGCTGGTGCGTCTGTTCAGCTCGTCGCCAAGGAAGGCCGCTTCGCACAGTTGCGTCTGCCCTCCGGCGAAATCCGCAACGTTGATGTGCGCTGCCGCGCAACCATCGGCGAGGTCGGCAACGCTGAGCAGTCCAACATCAACTGGGGTAAGGCTGGCCGTATGCGCTGGAAGGGCGTACGCCCGACAGTTCGTGGTGTCGCTATGAACCCTGTTGATCACCCGCATGGTGGTGGTGAAGGTAAGACCTCCGGTGGACGTCACCCGGTCAACCCGAACGGTAAGCGTGAAGGCCGTACTCGCCGTCCGAACAAAGAGAGCGACAAGCTGATTGTTCGTCGCCGCCGTACTGGCAAGAACAAGCGATAGGAGCCGGCAGACATGCCACGTAGCCTGAAAAAGGGTCCCTTCGTTGACCAGCACCTCTTTGTAAAGGTAGCTAGGGAAAACGAAAAGGGCACCAAGAACGTTATTAAGACCTGGTCCCGCCGATCGATGATCATCCCGGACATGCTCGGTCACACGATCGCTGTACACGATGGTCGCAAGCACATCCCTGTGTTTGTAACTGAGTCGATGGTCGGGCACAAGCTCGGCGAATTCGCCGCCACGCGGACATTCCGCGGCCATGTCAAGGACGACCGTAAGGGCAAGCGCCGCTAAGGCGCTTGACTTTACGGCAAGACGAGAGAGAGATAGCAATGGAAGCCAAGGCAAGTGCGCGTCATCTGCGCGTTACGCCTATGAAGGCCCGGCGCGTCGTCAACCTGATTCGTGGCAAGCAGGCGAATGAGGCATTGGCGATTTTGAAGTTTGCCCCCCAGGCAGCTTCGGAGCCGGTATTCAAGGTAGTCCAGTCCGCAGTGGCTAACGCCCGCGTTCTGGCTGACCGCGACAGCATCGCGTTCAACGAAAACGATCTTTACATCAGCGAAATCTTCGTTGACGAGGGCCCGACCATGAAGCGGTTCCAGCCGCGTGCTCAGGGTCGTGCGTTTGAGATCAAGAAGCGCACCAGCCACGTAACAGTGGTTGTCGCTACACCCGAGAAAGAGGAGGCTCGCTAAGTGGGACAGAAAGTAAACCCGCACGGGTTCCGTCTCGGGATCACCACGGACCACCGTTCACACTGGTTCGCGGACAGCAACAAGCCCGGTCAGCGTTACAAGGACTTCGTAAAAGAAGACATCCAGATCCGTGCACTCATGTCCACGGGCATGGACCGCGCCGGTATTTCCAAGGTTGAGATCGAGCGCACCCGTGACCGTGTACGTGTGGATATCCACACCGCACGCCCCGGTATCGTTATCGGTCGTCGTGGAGCAGAAGCAGACCGCATCCGCGGCGAGCTTGAAAAGCTCACCGGCAAGCAGGTTCAGCTGAACATCCTGGAAGTCAAGAACCCGGAAGCAGACGCTCAGCTCGTTGCCCAGGGCATCGCAGAGCAGCTGACTTCACGTGTGGCTTTCCGCCGCGCGATGAAGAAGGCAATGCAGTCCGCACAGCGCACTGGCAGCGTCAAGGGCATCCGTGTCGCTTGTGCCGGTCGCTTGGGTGGCGCTGAAATGTCTCGCACCGAGTTCTACCGCGAAGGTCGTGTGCCCCTGCACACCCTGCGTGCCAACATCGATTACGGCTTCTTCGAAGCCAAGACCGTGTTCGGCCGCATTGGTGTCAAGGTCTGGATCTACAAGGGCGATGTCACCAGCAAGGAACTGGCTGCTCAGGCAGCCGCTGCTCCTGCTCGTGGCCGTGGCCCGCGTCGTGACGGCGATGACCGCGGAGCCCGCGGTCCCCGCGCCGGTGGCGACCGTCGTCGTAACGACCGTCCGGAGCGCACCGAGGCAGCTGCCGCGGTTGAGGCTCCTGTAGCTGCAGAGGTTGCAGCTCCGGCAGTAGAAGGAGGACAGGCTTAAATGCTTATCCCACGTCGAGTAAAGCACCGTAAGCAGCACCACCCGGGTCGTTCCGGTCAGGCTACTGGCGGCACCGTGGTTTCATTTGGTGAGTGGGGCATTCAGGCTCTTTCGCCGGCATATGTCACCAACCGTCAGATCGAGTCCGCTCGTATCGCCATGACTCGTCACATCAAGCGTGGCGGTAAGGTGTGGATCAACATCTACCCCGACCGTCCCTTGACGAAGAAGCCTGCCGAAACCCGCATGGGTTCCGGTAAGGGTTCGCCCGAGTGGTGGATTGCGAATGTCAAGCCCGGACGCGTTCTCTTTGAACTCTCCGGTGTATCAGAAGAGGTAGCACGCGAGGCATTGCGCCTGGCAATCCACAAGCTGCCGTTGAAAGCGCGCATTGTGCGTCGCGAAGGTGGTGAGTAGAGATGTCAGTTGGTTCTAAGGAACTTGCCCCTGCACAGCTTGACGGATTCGATAACGCACGTCTTGTCGAAGAACTTCGCAAGGCTAAGGAAGAACTGTTCAACCTGCGTTTCCAGTCCGCCACAGGACAGCTGGAAAGCCACGGTCGTTTGCGCGTTGTAAAGCGCGACATCGCCCGTATCTACACGGTCATGCGCGAGCGCGAGCTGGGCATTCGCCCGGACGTGGTTGCTGCTGCACCCGTGGAGAAGGCCTCCAAGAAGGCTGACAAGGAAGCCAAAAAGGCCTCCAAGAAGGCTGAAACATCTGAGGAGGACGCCAAGTGAGCGATTCTGTAAACAACATTGAAGAAGGCGCGGATGCAGTTGTCCGCAACGAGCGCAAGAAGCTTCGCGGCTACGTCGTCTCCAACAAGATGGAAAAGACCATCGTTGTAGAGGTCGAAGACCGTGTGAAGCACGCCTTGTACGGCAAGGTTCTGCGTCGCAACAAGAAGATCAAGGCTCACGATGAAGAGAACAGCGCCGGCATCGGCGACCTGGTCATCATCTCCGAGACCCGCCCGCTCTCCGCAACCAAGCGTTTCCGCCTGGTTGAGATCGTAGAGAAGGCTAAGTAACCCAATTCACGCACTCGTGCGTGGTTGATTACTAAAACGTTGGGCCCGTTGCCACTTGTGGCGGCGGGCCCAACGTCGTTTAACCCGGCGGCGGCCCGGCATTTCCTCGGCGACTTTCCGGCCGGCGGCCGCGGCCGGCCTTCGGCCTCCCTGACGTCGCCTACGGAAAAACCAGGCCGCCGCCAGCGCAACGCCGAGAAGCAGCGGTGGTCTCGGTGTTCTCGTAGGCGACGTAAAGGAGACAATAAGGCCGCCCGCGGCCGTTTGTCGGATAGTCGCCGAGAGAATGCCGAAACCAGCGCGGGGAGTGTGGGGGAGGTAACGCCTTTGGTGGGCCGGCAGCGTACCGTCGGGTTCCGCCGTCGTGCTAGGATTATCTATTGCTGCGCCTTTTCTGTGCCGCCGTTTACGGTAGCCGCAAGAGGTGCGCACATACCTCGTAAATGCTCGTGCCCCTACAAACTGCCGTTCGATCCGTGGACTTGTCCGCGCATCGGTACGGAAAGTGCAGTTGGCATGAGACGTTTAGGCGTGTTTTGGCAAAATCCAGGCACGTCAAGAGACATCCCGAACAATACGTTCCGCAAGGCTTATCCATAGATGGTTTATGGCCAAGAACCGGCGCGACGAACAGGAGACACTAGTGATTCAGCAGGAGTCGCGGCTTAAGGTCGCCGACAACACGGGTGCCAAGGAAATCTTGACAATCCGCGTTCTCGGTGGATCTGGGCGCCGCTACGCAGGCATTGGCGACACCATTGTCGCAACCGTCAAGGATGCAATCCCCGGCGGTAACGTAAAGAAGGGTGACGTCGTCAAGGCTGTCATCGTTCGTACAAAGAAGGAACGCCGCCGTGCGGATGGTTCCTACATCAAGTTCGATGAGAATGCAGCTGTCATTCTCAAAGCTGACGGGGACCCCCGCGGTACCCGTATCTTCGGCCCGGTTGGCCGTGAACTTCGTGACAAGAAGTTCATGAAGATCATCTCGTTGGCTCCGGAGGTGCTGTAACTCATGGCAAAAATCAAAAAGGGTGACCTGGTTCAGGTCATCACAGGCGCCAAGGCTGAGCGTGGCGGCGACCGTGGCAAGCAGGGCAAGGTCCTGAAGGTTTACACCGAGACCAACCGCGTGTTGGTTGAGGGTATTAACCGTGTCACCAAGCACACCAAGGCCGGTCAGACCGAACGTGGCACCAACACTGGTGGCATCGAGAGCGTCGAGGCACCCATTCATATCTCCAACGTTGCCGTAGTGGACCCGTCCACGAAGAAGCCGACTCGCGTTGGCTACCGCATCGAAACCGTTGAGCGCGATGGCCGCGAACGTCAAGTACGTATCCGCGTTGCCAAGACCTCGGGGAAGGACCTGCCATGAGCTCGGTAGTTGCAGAGAACACTCCCACGATCATCCCCCGCCTGAAGACCCGCTACGCAGCGGAGATCAAGCCGGCTTTGGTCGAGGAATTCAAGTACGCGAACATCAACCAGGTTCCGCGCCTGGTCAAGGTTGTTGTCAACATGGGTGTTGGAGATGCCGCTAAGGACTCCAAGCTCATCGACCACGCCGTTCGCGACCTCACCGCCATCACCGGTCAGAAGCCTCAGGTAACTAAGGCTCGCAAGTCCATCGCACAGTTCAAGCTGCGCGAAGGCATGCCGATCGGTTGCCACGCTACCCTGCGTGGAGATCGCATGTGGGAATTCCTGGACCGTTTGGTCACACTGGCACTGCCCCGTATCCGCGACTTCCGCGGCCTCAGTGGCAAGCAGTTTGACGGCAACGGAAACTACACCTTCGGTTTGACCGAGCAGGTTATGTTCCACGAGATCGACCAGGATTCCATCGACCGCCCCCGCGGTATGGACATCACTGTCGTGACCACAGCCAAGACCGATGACGAAGGCCGCGCGCTGCTTAAGGCGCTTGGCTTCCCGTTCAAATCCGAAGATAAATAATCTACGTAACAGGTCCGTTCTGCGGGTATGAAGGGTTGGCACTCGTTGCCACCGCTTCTAATCGCCGCGAAGGAAACCGTTTCGAGGAAGGGCAAGCGCCCAAATGACAATGACAGATCCTGTCGCAGACATGCTTACGCGTCTGCGCAACGCAAACTCGGCACACCACGACACCGTGTCCATGCCGTTTAGCAAGCTCAAAGGCCACATCGCCGACATCCTCAAGGCACAGGGTTACATTGCTGCCTGGAAGGTTGAAGACGCCGAGGTTGGCAAGAAGATGACCATCGACTTGAAGTACGGCCCCGCACGTGAGCGTTCAATCGCTGGCCTGCGCCGTATCTCCAAGCCCGGACTGCGCGTTTACGCAAAGTCCACAAACCTGCCCAACGTTTTGGGTGGGTTGGGTGTCGCCATCCTGTCGACGTCTTCCGGTCTTTTGACCGACCGTCAGGCTGCCAAGAAGGGCGTGGGTGGGGAAGTCCTCGCCTACGTCTGGTAGTAGAGAGAGAAGGGAAAGAACTTATGTCACGTATTGGACGTCTCCCCATCTCCGTGCCTGCCGGCGTCGAGGTCAAGGTTGAAGATAACCTGGTTTCCGTCAAGGGCCCGAAGGGATCGCTGGCGCACACTGTTGCCAGCCCCATCACGGTTGCACTCGAAGAGAACACCGTAACCGTTAGCCGCCCGAACGATGAGCGCACCTCGCGTTCACTCCACGGCTTGACTCGCACCCTCATTGACAACCTGATCATCGGTGTCACTGCAGGTTACGAGAAGAAGCTGGAAATCGTGGGTACCGGTTACCGCGTAGTTGCCAAGGGCAATAACCTGGAGTTCGCTCTGGGCTTCAGCCACCCGGTTGTCATTGAGGCACCCGAGGGCATCACACTGACTGTTGAGAGCCCCACTAAGCTCTCCGTGTCAGGCATTGACAAGCAGCAAGTGGGCGAAGTTGCTGCCAACATCCGCAAGCTGCGCAAGCCCGACCCGTACAAGGGTAAGGGCGTACGCTACGCCGGCGAAATCATCCGCCGCAAGGTCGGAAAGGCTGGTAAGTAACCATGGCACTATCCATAAGAGGAAAGTCCAAGGCCGCAGCACGCGGCCGTCGTCACCTGCGCGTTCGCAAGCGCATCAGTGGCTCCACTGTACGTCCGCGTCTGGTGGTCAACCGCTCTGCTCGTCACATGTTCGTTCAGGTCATCGATGACACTCAGGGTCTGACCCTGGTTTCAGCTTCGACCCTTGAAGCTGACCTGCGTGCCTTCGACGGTGACAAGACCGCCAAGGCCAAGCGCATCGGTGAGCTCATTGCTGAGCGTGCCAAGGCTGCCGGTATCGAAGCTGTTGTCTTCGACCGTGGCGGTAACCGTTACCACGGTCGTGTTGCAGCAGTTGCTGACGGCGCACGTGAAGGCGGTCTGGCACTGTGACCGAAAACATTAACAAGGAGAACACTGTGTCAGAAGCAACTGCAACTGACGGTGCCGCTGCGAAGACCGAGACAGCTGCAGGCGCCGATGGCGCTCGTGGCCGCGGCGGTCGCGACGGCGCTCGTGGAGGCCGCGAAGGCGGTCGCGACGGTGGACGTGGCCGCGGCGGTCGCGACGGCGGTCGTGAAGCTGAGAAGAGCCAGTTCATCGAGCGCGTTGTCAACATCAACCGCGTTGCCAAGGTTGTCAAGGGTGGTCGTCGCTTCAGCTTCACCGCTCTGGTAATCGTCGGTGACGGCAACGGTATGGTTGGCGTCGGCTACGGCAAGGCCAAGGAAGTTCCCGCGGCCATCGCCAAGGGCGTTGAAGAAGCTAAGAAGTCCTTCTTCCGCGTTCCGATGATCGGCAAGACCATCCCGCACCGCGTACAGGGTGAGGCCGCCGCTGGCGTCGTCATGCTGCGCCCGGCTGCTGCTGGTACCGGTGTTATTGCCGGTGGTCCGGTCCGCGCCATCTTGGAATGCGTTGGCATCCACGACGTGCTGTCCAAGTCACTTGGTTCCTCAAACGCCATCAACATTGTTCACGCAACGGTTGCTGCATTGAAGGGCCTGGAAGACCCCAAGGCTGTTGCGGCTCGCCGCGGCTTGCCCTTGGACGAGGTTGCTCCGGCCATTCTCTTGCGCAACATGCAAAAGGCAGGTCTGTAATGACTACACCGAAGAACATTCAGGTTTCCGACGCAAAGCTGGAAATCACTCAGATCAGGGGCCTCGTTGGCGCCAAGCAGAACCAGAAGGACACCCTTCGCTCATTGGGTCTGAAGCGCATCGGTCACACCGTTGTTCGCTCAGCCGACGCAGTGACTGCTGGCATGGTCAACACGGTTCCGCACCTGATCAAGGTTGAGGAGACTAAGTAAAGTGGCTACTGACAAGACTGTAGAAACTGCTGAGAAGCAGAATGCGCTCAAGGTCCACCACCTGCGTCCCGCACCCGGCGCCAAGACGGCTAAAACCCGTGTTGGCCGTGGTGAAGGATCCAAGGGTAAGACCGCAGGTCGCGGTACCAAGGGTACCAAGGCTCGCTACCAGGTTAAGGCTGGCTTTGCCGGCGGCCAGTTGCCGCTGCACATGCGCTTGCCGAAGCTGCGTGGCTTCAAGAACCCGTTCCGCGTTGAGTTCCAGGTTGTAAACCTGGACAAGCTGAACGAGCTCTTCCCCGAAGGTGGCGTTGTCACCGTTGCAACATTGGTTGAGAAGGGTGCCGTTCGCAAGAACCAGCCCGTCAAGGTGCTGGGCACCGGCGAAATCACCGTCAAGGTTGATATCTCCGCCCACGCGTTCTCCTCCAGCGCTGTTTCAAAGATCGCTGCTGCAGGTGGAACCACCACCGAACTGTAAAAAGTTCACAAATGCGCACATCTAACGATTAGACTCTTGGTGAGCGGAGCTCATGTTCCGCTCACCAGGGGTCTTTCGTTTTATGGATTCCGTGACGGTGTGGCCACGCCTTATGGGTCCGCCGTACCGTCACAGTTTCAATGCGAGCCAGATCACCCACTAGAATCTTTCCTTGGGCTTCATTCGAGAAGTCAACTTCATTACTACACATCAGGAGGACGCTTGCTTACCGCATTTGGCCGCGCCTTTCGCACGCCTGATCTGCGACGCAAGTTGTTGTTCACGCTGGGAATTCTTGCCATCTTCCGCTTGGGCGCTTTTATCCCCTCGCCCGGAATTGATTACCGAAATGTCCAACAGTGCGTGAATGCTGCTGACACAAGCCAGGGTATCTACCAGCTGGTTAACTTGTTCAGTGGCGGCGCCTTGCTTCAGGTTTCCATCTTTGCTTTGGGAATCATGCCCTACATCACCGCGAGCATCATTGTTCAGCTGTTGCGTGTGGTCATTCCCCGTTTCCAGGAGCTGCACCTTGAGGGCGCCCAGGGCCAAGCGAAGCTGACTCAGTACACGCGATACCTGACTATCGCCTTGGGCCTGCTCAACGCCACCACCCTGATCACCCTTGCACGCTCGGGCCAGCTCTTTGCTGGCTGTGGCGCTGCTGGCACACCTGGCGCATTGATTCCTAATGACAACCTGGTCACCATCTTGCTGCTCATCATCACCCTGACGGCCGGTTCCGGCCTGATCATGTGGATGGGCGAGCTCGTCACCGAAAAGGGTGTCGGAAACGGCATGTCCCTGTTGATCTTCGTTGCCATCGCGGCAATGTTCCCCACCTCCTTGGGCGCCATCCTGAAGACTCAGGGCTGGGGAACCTTCCTGATCGTCATGGTTGTTGGCCTGCTGGTCATGGCCTTGGTTATCTTTGTTGAGCAGTCACAGCGCCGCATTCCCGTCCAGTACGCCAAGCGTATGGTGGGACGGCGCACCATGGGCGGAACCAGCACCTACATCCCCATCAAGGTCAACATGGCCGGTGTTATCCCGGTTATCTTCGCCTCCTCGATGTTGTACCTGCCGGCCTTGCTGGCACAGTTTGCCACACCGGCAAACAGCACTGACATCCCGGGCTGGGTTGAATGGATCAACAACTACCTCACACGTGGAGATCACCCGATCTACATGTTGATGTACTTCCTGTTGACCATTGGTTTCACCTACTTCTACGTCGCGATCACCTTCAACCCAGAAGAGGTCTCCGACAACATGAAGAAGTATGGTGGATTCATCCCCGGAATTCGTGCGGGGCGTCCTACCCAGGACTACCTGCAGTACGTTATCTCGCGCATTACATTGCCGGGTGCGCTCTACTTGGCAATCGTTGCTCTGATCCCCCTCATCGCCCTGGTCTTGATTGGGGCAAACCAGAACTTCCCGTTCGGTGGTACATCTATTCTGATCGTGGTAGGTGTTGGGTTGGAGACTGTCAAGCAGATTGACGCGCAGCTCCAGCAGCGCCACTACGAAGGGTTATTGCGATGACAAGAATGCTGATCATTGGACCTCCCGGTTCAGGCAAAGGCACACAAGCGGACCGGATCTGTGCGGAGCTGGGCATTGTTGCCATCTCCACCGGTGACATCTTCCGCGCCAACGTCAAGGGCGAAACACCCTTGGGTCTTGAAGCCAAAAAGTACATCGACAACGGTGACTTTGTTCCGGACAGCGTGACAAACCGGATGGTGCGCGATCGGCTTTCCCAGAGTGATGTGGCGCAGGGCTTCCTTTTGGATGGCTACCCCCGCACCTCCCCCCAGGTGGACGAACTGGATGACATTCTGGCAGCTGCCGATGTGAATCTAGATGTTGTGGTCCAGCTGACGGCAGACGATGAAGAACTCGTCAAGCGCCTGCTGGGACGTGCCTTGGAAACCGGACGCAGCGATGACAACGAAGCCGTCATTCGTCACCGCCTGGATCTCTACCGTGAACAGACTGAGGTTGTAGTGTCCCGCTATGCGGAGCGCGGCATTTTGGCCAAGGTTGACGGGCTGGGTCCCATGGACGAAGTTACTGAACGCATCATGGACGCCATCAAGACGTCCAAGTAAGAACAAGCATTATCAACGGCGCCTCTCTGGCGCCGGGTTGTGAAGGAGGGCTCCTTCCCGCTTTACGGGGAGGAGCCCTCAATCGTTTTAGCGAAAGGGTTCTTTCATGGTTTTTGGCCAGCAAAGAATTGAATACAAGACCATCGACCAAATGCGCATCATGCGCCGCAGCGGGCTGATCCTCGATGCTGCACTCAACACCGCCATCGCAGCCGTTGCGCCCGGCATCACCACAGGAGAACTGGATGCCATTTTCGCGGCGGAACTGAAGAAGGCTGGAGCCACCTCCAACTTCCTGGGCTACCACGGCTTCCCCGCCTCCATCTGCACCTCGGTCAACGAGGAAGTTGTTCACGGCATTCCGGGCCCCCGGGTTCTGGAAGCCGGCGACATCATCTCCATCGACGGCGGCGCCATTGTGGAGGGCTGGCACTCAGACTCGGCCCGGACCACCATTGTGGGCGGACCCAGTGCCGAGGATCCTGCTGACCGCCGCCTGAGCGACATCACCGAGGAAGCCATGTGGCGCGGCATCGCCGCCATGGCCAGTGCCAAATACGTTGGTGACATCGGTGACGCCATTGATGAGTACGTGACCTCACAGCCCGGCCAGGAGCTCGGCATCCTGGAGGACTACGTTGGCCACGGCATCGGCTCGGCCATGCACATGGCACCGGATGTGCTCAACTACTCCTCCAAGCACCGGGGCCCCAAGCTCAAGCCGGGCATGTGCCTGGCGCTTGAGCCCATGCTGGTGCGCGGGGGACTGGACACGATCACCCTCCAAGACGACTGGACAGTTGTCACCACCGACAAGGCGCGTGCGGCGCACTGGGAACACTCGGTGGCCGTGCACAACAAGGGCATTTGGGTTCTGACGGCTGCCGACGGCGGAGCGGAGCGCCTTGCGCCCTGGGGCGTCACCCCGGTCCCGCTGGACTAATCCCCACCGGCTCCCCAAGCCCCTCCCAACTGGCCCGCAGAAAACGGCGGAAATTGTTTTCAAACCGCGACTTTTCGCCTTTTTCTGCGGGCCAGTTTCGTTTGCCAAGAACTATTGGTGCTGTGTTGGCCCACAGTCCACCTAGGCTCCACCCGAATGGATATTGCACTCCGTAGCTTGGTCAGTGACGCCGAAGGGGGCCGCGCCGATCCAGCGCGTGCGCCCTCTGACCACCACCATGAGGAGTGCAAACCCATGCCCATCTATGCCCATCGCGGCGTTTCCGCGCATCTTCCGGAAAACACCCTCGCCGCCTTTTCCCGCGCCATCGAACTGGGTGTTGACGGCATTGAACTGGACGTGCACCTGTCCGCCGACGGGATCCCCGTGGTGATCCATGACGACACCGCCGACCGGACAACCAATGGCACCGGGAGCATAGCTGAGTTCACGGCGCACCAGCTTGGCCTGCTCGACGCCGGTGCCGGCCAGTTTGTGCCCACCCTCGCCCAAGTACTCAAGGTGGCGGCCGGAAAGTTGCGGGTGAACATCGAGCTCAAGGACGCACTGTCCGCCGGTCCGGTTGCCGAGGTTGTCGCCCAGGTGCCGGGGCTGGACTGGTTTGCCTCCTCGGCGGACTGGAATGCGCTGATCGAGTTGGGCCGCAAATCCCCGGGAGCCAAGGTGTATCCGCTGTGTGTGGGTAGTTTCGGCAAGATTCAGCCGCTGCTTCCAGAAGGGGTCGGCAAGGAAGAATTTACGGGCAGAGATCTGGCGGCCGCCATTGAATTCGCACTTCTCCACGGCGGTGAGGGAGTGTCCATCTGGGAAGCCGGACTGGACCGGGACGACATCGAGCTGCTCCACAGTTCCGGCCTGAAAGTTTGGGTCTGGACCATCAACGACCCTCTCCGGGCCCAGGAGTTGCTGGACATGGGTGCCGACGGTATCTGCACCGACGACCCCGAACTGATCCGCGGAGACCGGACCGCTGTTCTGGACACCCCCGCCATGGCAGGGCGTTGATCGCGTGACACAGCTGGCAACCGCGCCAGACGCCATGTCAAGGATCCCGCCGGAGCAGCAAAGCCAGGACCCGGTGGTGCAGCGCAAGCGCCGCACGCCGTGGAAATCGTGGCTGTTGTTCCTGCTTTTTGCCGGCCCCAATGTGGCCCTGCTGATCATCTTCACGTACAAGCCGCTGGTGCAGTCGTTGCAGTACTCACTGTTGCAGTGGAATATCGGCTCGGCCACCGCCCGTTTCATAGGGCTGGATAACTACGTCAATTGGTTCACGGATCCCGCAACCGCCAACGTGGTGCGGGTGACAGTCATCTTCACACTGGTCACTGTGGTGGGCGGCATGGCGCTGGGCCTTTCCCTGGCGCTCCTGCTCAACAGAAAACTCCGGGGGACGGGCATGGCCCGCACGGTAGTCGTCGCGCCGTATGTCTTGTCCGGGGTCGCCGTCGGACTTCTCTGGCTCTTTGTCTTTGACCCGAACTTTGGGGTCTTGGGCGGGATACTGAAAGCCGTCGGGCTGGGTTCGCCGGACTGGTACAACGATCCGGCGTGGGCGCTGCCCATGATCATCGTGGTGTACCTGTGGAAAAACGTCGGCTATGTGGCCCTGATTTACCTCGCCGCCCTGCAGGCCGTGCCCAAGGACCTCATTGAAGCGGCCACGCTGGACGGGGCCGGGCCCTGGGGCAATTTCCGCAACGTGGTGCTGCCGCTGCTGGGGCCCACCACATTCTTCCTCTCCGTCACCACGCTGCTCAGTTCCCTGCAGTCCTTTGACATCATCCAGGCCATGACCAGGGGCGGGCCGTTGGAAGGCACCACCACCATGATGTACCAGATCTACCAGGAAGGATTTGCCACCGGACGGGCGGGATACTCCTCGGCAATAGCCACAGTCCTGTTCTTTGTCCTGCTGATAGTCACGGCCGTGCAAATGCTGTTCATTCAAAAGAAGGTCCACTACTGATGAGCCTCGATGTGAGAAGAAAACCCGCTGTGAAACCCCAGGAGGTGCCACCACCGGCGGATGCCAGCGGTGCAGGGAAGCCGGAGCCCGGGAAGGGCTGGGCCAAACCCCGGATTGGCGGCTACCTCATGATGTTGCTTGCCGTTGCCGCCATGATCCTGCCCCTGGTCTGGATGATGCTCGCCAGCTTCAAGCAGCGCGATGAAATCTACACGGTACCCGTCCAATGGTTGCCCGAGTCCGTGAGCCTGTCCAACTACCTCGAGGCCCTGGCCGTAGTGCCGTTCGGCAACTTTTTCATCAACTCGCTGATCACCACAGCTGTTGGTGCCACCTTAAAGATCGCCCTGGGCCTGACCACCGCCTACGCCGTGGTGTTTCTGGAATTCCCGTTCAAGAAGTTCGTGTTCGGCCTAGTGGTGTTTGCGCTCCTGGTGCCCCAGCAGATAGTCATCATTCCCAACTACACGCTGGTCTCCGACCTTGGCTGGATCAACACGTACCAGGGCCTGATCCTGCCCGGGCTCGCCAGCGCGTTTGGCACCTTCTTGTTCCGCCAGCACTTTCTGACGCTGCCGGTCTCCATCCTGGAGGCTGCAGCGCTCGACGGCGCCAGCCACTGGACCCGGCTGTGGCGGTTTGTGGTGCCCATCTCCGCGCCCACCATCGCTGCCGTGGCGCTGGTGTCCATCGTGTCCGAATGGAACGAATACCTTTGGCCGCTGTTGGTGGTGGACAAGGCGGAGATGATGACACTGCCTGTGGGGCTGACCCTGTTGCAAAACAACGACGGCGTCACCAACTGGGGTGTCCTCATGGCCGGAACCGTGCTCATCACCGTTCCGGTGCTTGTTGTCTTCTTCCTGCTGCAGCGCCGGATCGTCACAGGCCTCACCTCTGGAGCCGTGACCGGCTGACCGGCCGCCCCTGTTTCCCTCTACGCCAGATCACATTTCACCTCGCCATGCACAGCCCTGCCCGGACCGGGCGGGAAACCTTACAAGGAGATACGAATGACCGCTTCACCGTTTGCGAACCTGAACCGCCGTCAGCTGCTTCAACTTGCCGCCCTCCTGGGCGGTTCGGCGGCCCTGGCAGCCTGTGGGGGACCCGCCGTCGGACAGGCAGGGGGTGCAGCCACCGAGAAAGCCACCGACTGGACGTCCGTCACCCCGGCCCAGGAGATCACGTGGTGGTCCAACCACCCCGGAACGTCCAAGGACATTGAGTCCGAGATCATGGATCGTTTCACGGCTGAGAGCGGCGTCAAGGTCAACCTTGTCACCGCTGGCGCCAACTATGACGAGGTGGCGCAGAAGTTCCAGGCAGCGTCGGGCTCCAGCAACGTCCCGGACCTGGTCATCGCCAGCGACGTCTGGTGGTTCCGCTACATGATCAACGGCCAGATCCTGCCGCTGGACCAGCTGGCCAAGCACCTTGAATTCGACACAGCGGACTTCAACAGCACGCTGTACGGCGACTACGAATTCTCCCAATCACACTGGGCCGTGCCCTACGCCCGTTCCACGCCGCTGTTTTACTACAACAAGGCCGTCTGGGAGAAGGCAGGCTTGCCCGACCGTGCGCCGAAGACGTGGACCGAATTCGATGCATGGGCGCCGAAGATCCAGGCAGCCGCCGGGATCACGCCATTGGGCCTGGGCAAGGGCACCTCCTGGACTGCCTGGTGGTTCTGCAACATGCTGTGGGGTGCCGGTGGCGCTTACTCCAAGGACTGGGCCATGACCCTGGACACCCCTGAGGCACTCGAGGCCGCCAAGTACCTGCAAACTCTCATCTACGACAACAAGAGCGCGGCAGTCACCGCCAAGGACCAGGTGGCCGACTTTGGTGCAGGCCTCACCGGTTGCACCATCGCCTCCACGGGGTCGCTGAGCGGTATCCTCGCCTCCGCCAAGTTCGACGTCGGAACGGGCTTCCTGCCCGAGGGCGCCAAGGGCCCCGCATGCCCCACCGGCGGCACCGGACTGGCCATCCCCGCCGGCAAGACCCCGGAGCAGCAGCTGGCGGCAGGCATGTTCCTGAAGTTCCTGACCAATGCGGAGAACACCGCCTACTTCTCCTCCAACACCGGATACATGCCCGTGCGCACCTCGGCCCTGGAGGGCGCCACCATGAAGGCCGTGTATGCCAAGACCCCGCAGTTCCGCACGGCCGTGGATCAGCTGGCTGGCACCCGCGTCCAGGACTGGGGGCGCGTGTTTGTGCCCAACGGCGACAAGGACCTGACCACTGCACTGGAGAAGATCATGTTGCAAAAGGGTGACCCTGCCGAAGCCTTCGCCACGGCGGCCACATCCATCACCAAGTCATACGAAGAGAACGTCTTGCCCTACCTCTAAGCACGTCCTCGTCTTTGCAACTAGCCCGCAGAAAACGGCGAAAATATGCGTTTTTGACGCGATTTTCGTCGATTTCTGCGGGCTAGTTGTTTTTTTGGCGCCGAAGGCCGGACATAATCGTCTAAGGGAGCCGGCGCCATGCAGTGCGCGGACCAATCAGGCAAGGGGCGGCACATGAGCGCAGCAGCAGGGACGTCGCAGGGGGCCATCACTGACGTACCCGGGATTCGTGTGGGGCACGCCCAGCGCATCGGCAACGGCTGGCTGAGCGGCGTCAGCGTGGTTCTGCCGCCACCTGGCACCATTGGTTCGGTCGATGTCCGTGGAGGGGGCCCGGGGACCCACGAAACGGATGCCCTGGATCCCACCACCATGGTCTCCGCGGTGGATGCCGTGGTTCTGACAGGAGGCAGCGCCTACGGCCTGGCCGCTGCGGGCGGTGTGCAGCGCTGGTGCGAAGAAAATGGCAGGGGTTTCCCGGTGCCCGGAGGCGTGGTTCCCATAGTCCCGGCGGCGGCGATCTTTGACCTGGGCCGCGGCGGCGACTTCACAGCACGTCCTGACGCCAGCATGGGCTACGAGGCGGCACTGGACGCCGCCAGCACCGCTGAGGGGTCCGACGTCGAACGCGGGAACGTGGGCGCCGGGACGGGAGCCGCCATCGGCGCCGGCACCTTCAAGGGCGGGTTGGGCACCGCCGCACTTCAGCTGACGGGACCGAACGCCCACATTGTGGTTGGTGCCCTGGCCGTGGTCAACGCCGCGGGCATTCCTTGGCGCCCCGGGACCGCGCCGCCGCCCGCGGGGGAGGGGCTGAACACCACGCTGGTGGTGGTTGCCACGAATGCGACACTGAGTGTTGCCGAGGCCAAGCGAACAGCCACGGCCGCCCACGCCGGCATGGCCCGCGCATTAAACCCTGTGCACACGCTGGCCGACGGAGACACCATCTTCACGCTGGCCACCTGCGCGGCAACCCTGGTCACCAACCCGGCCATCCCGGTGGCGGCCCTCATTGAGCTGCAAAGTGCCGCCGCGGAGGCAGTGCGTCTTGCCATTGACGACGGCGTGTGCAGCGCCAGCGCCGTGGAAACGCCAGCGGGACTGCTCCGCCCGTACCCGCCAGAGCAGGCGCTCAATAGCTCAATTTAACTTATTTGCCAATTTGCACTAGAGTAGGTTGTTGGTTGTCTGTGCCTGCCCATTTGCGGTATGCAATCGGACGAACAGTAATCAGTAGTAAATCGAATGCCGATGACATTCTTCCCCAACAGGAGAAGACTGTGTCGGCGCAACAAAGTTAGCGGAGGATATGGCCAAGAAAGATGGGGTCATTGAGATCGAGGGCGTTGTGACTGAAGCGCTTCCCAATGCGATGTTTCGCGTTGAGTTGACGAACAAGCACATCGTTCTTGCCCATATCTCAGGAAAAATGCGCCAGCACTACATTCGTATCCTTCCTGAGGACCGAGTTGTGGTGGAGCTGAGCCCTTACGATCTGACACGTGGTCGTATCGTCTACCGCTACAAATAACCACAACTGCAATCACGCAAAGGAATGCCATGAAGGTTAAGCCGAGCGTCAAGCAGATCTGCGATAAGTGCAAGGTGATTCGCCGTAACGGTCGAGTCATGGTGATCTGCGAGAACCCGCGCCACAAGCAGCGCCAGGGCTAATTTCCTCTCTTTCGAGGAAAACCCTGAGCAGTTGCTCATGCAAGTACATATATAAGGCAGCACAAGGTTGGACGAAGGCGGAGCAATCCGCAACCGGACAACGGACCCCTGGTCGGAGGCCAGGGCCGCATTAAGAAAATATGCGGGTGTACTGTCTACGACCTCCGGTTTACACAAGGAGCAGCCAAATATGGCACGTCTCGCTGGCGTAGACCTTCCCCGCGAAAAGCGGTTGGAAGTAGCGCTTACATACATTTACGGCGTCGGTAAGACCCGTGCAAAAAAAGTCTTGGCAGAGACCGGGATTTCCCCCGATGTCCGCGTCAAGGACTTGTCCGATGCTGAGCTCGTTCAGTTGCGCGACAACATCGAGGGTAACTACAAGGTTGAGGGTGACCTTCGCCGCGAGGTTGCAGCTGATATCCGCCGCAAGGTCGAAATCGGTAGCTACCAGGGTATCCGTCACCGTCGCGGCATGCCCGTGCATGGCCAGCGCACGAAGACCAACGCACGTACCCGCAAGGGTCCGAAGCGCACCGTCGCAGGCAAGAAGAAGGCCGGCAGGTAGATCCCGCTAGCCGGCTTGGACGAACTGCTGAAGCGGTTTTTCACGATGCTGGCAAGCGTGGGCCTAAGCCTATGCCGACCCCTCAATAAACTTTCGTAGGAGAATATAATGCCCCCAAAGACTCGTGGAGCGGTTCGTAAGCCGCGTCGCAAGGATAAAAAGAATATTGCGCTGGGCCAGGCGCACATCAAGAGCACCTTTAACAACACCATCGTATCCATCACGGATCCGAACGGTGCAGTCATCTCATGGGCTTCCGCCGGTGAAGTTGGCTTCAAGGGCTCGCGTAAGTCAACTCCGTACGCTGCACAGATGGCTGCTGAAGCAGCTGCCAAGCGCGCACAGGAGCATGGCCTTCGCAAGGTTGACGTTTTCGTAAAGGGTCCGGGCTCGGGCCGCGAAACGGCTATCCGTTCGCTGCAGGCTGCTGGACTTGAGGTTGGCTCCATCTCGGATGTCACCCCCAGCGCCCACAACGGCTGCCGTCCGCCCAAGCGCCGTCGCGTCTAACGAGATTTAAGCAGCAGAGTTGGCCTCCACCAAAAGTGGAGGCCAACTCCGCCGCCGGTAAGTTTCGTCAGCCGTCATTTCCACTACCTGTGTTGCGTCATATAGCGGATGCTCGCTGAAAGGAAAACCCAGTGCTCATTGCACAGCGCCCCACCCTATCTGAAGAAGTAGTTTCCGAAAACCGTTCACGGTTCGTTATCGAACCGTTGGAGCCTGGCTTCGGTTACACCCTGGGAAATTCCCTGCGTCGGACCTTGCTGTCCTCCATTCCTGGCGCTGCTGTCACCAGCATCCGCCTCGATGGTGTTCTGCATGAGTTCACCACGGTTCCCGGTGTTAAGGAAGATGTCACTGAGATCATCCTGAACATCAAGGGATTGTCCGTGTCTTCGGAGCATGACGAGCCCGTCGTCGCCTACCTGCGCAAGCAGGGCCCTGGCGTTGTTACGGCTGCAGACATTGCCCCGCCGGCCGGTGTGGAATTCCACAACCCTGACATGCACATTGCCACGCTGAACTCGAAGGGCAAGTTCGAACTCGAACTGACCATCGAGCGCGGTCGCGGCTACGTTTCGGCAGCCCAGAACAAGAACGTCGATGCAGAGATTGGCCGTATCCCGGTTGACTCCATCTACTCACCCGTTCTGAAGGTGACCTTCCGTGTGGAAGCAACCCGTGTTGAACAGCGCACTGACTTTGACAAGCTGATTGTTGATGTAGAGACCAAGCAGGCCATCTCCCCGCGGGATGCCATTGCCTCTGCCGGCACCACGCTGGTTGAACTGTTCGGATTGGCCCGCGAGCTGAACACCGCGGCTGAGGGTATTGAGATTGGTCCGTCCCCGACGGATGCTGCTCTTGCCGCAGACATGGCCCTGCCGATCGAGGACCTGGACCTGACGGTTCGTTCCTACAACTGCCTCAAGCGTGAGGGCATCCATTCTGTGGGTGAACTCGTTGCTCGCTCCGAGGCTGACCTGATGGATATTCGCAACTTTGGTGCGAAGTCCATCGACGAGGTAAAGGCAAAGTTGGTTGAGCTCGGTCTCTCCCTGAAGGATTCCCCTCCAGGATTTGATCTGGCCGCCCGTGCCGCAGCCCTTGACGAGAACGACGACGCTTACAGCGACGACGAACTCTAAAGACGAACAACAATATTTTTTTAGTCGGACGGGCGGGTGCTAATAAAGCACACGCTGGCGGTCCGGCTGATACTTGAGGAGAAACACCATGCCTACACCCGCTAAGGGTCCCCGCCTCGGAGGCGGAGCGGCTCACGAGCGCTTGATGCTCGCGAACCTGTCCGCCGCTCTGTTCGAGCACAAGCGGATCACCACCACCTTGACCAAGGCAAAGCGCCTGAGCCCCTACGCAGAGCGACTGGTAACTTTCGCAAAGCGTGGCGACTTGGCTTCACGCCGCCGCGTTCTCGGCTTGATCAGCAACAAGGGCATTGTCCACGAGCTGTTCACCGACATCGCTACGGCTGTGGAGAACCGCGACGGCGGCTACACCCGCATCACCAAGATCGGCAACCGTAAGGGCGACAACGCTCCCATGGCTGTCATCGAGCTCGTTCTGGAGCCGGTCAGCGCTAAGCAGGCCGTTGTGAAGGAAGCTACAGCTGCTGCAGTCAAGGCTGCTCCGGTTGAAGAAGCTCAGGTCGAAGAAGTTGTGGAAACCGAAGTTGTAGCTGACGAAGCTGCCGCTGAAGAGACCAAGTAAGGCCTAAGCGAAAGCTTTAGTTTTACAGCAAAGAACCCGCCACCCGTCAGGGGTGGCGGGTTCTTTGCGTTCCGGGCCATCCGGGGCCGACGGTAGAATTGGGCCCATGCACAACCCCAAACTTTCCCCCGAAGAACGAGGCCTGATGAGGGCCCGCTTGGACATTGCGTATGATGGCAGCCCGTTCAACGGCTGGGGCATCCAGCCCGGTGTGCGAACCGTCCAGGGTGTCATTGAGGAAGCCCTGTTCATGATTCTTCGCCGGCCCATACGGCTCACCGTGGCCGGGCGCACCGATGCAGGCGTGCACTCCCGCGGCCAGGTGGCCCACCTGGACTTCACCCCGGAAGAATGGGACGGCCTCCGGCGCGGACACGACGAAGTATCCGAGCTTTCGCTCCAGCGCCGCCTCAACGGCGCACTGGGGAGGGTGCTGGGCGAGCTGCACGGCTCGGTGGAGATCGTGCGCGCCTCCGTAGCGCCGACAGGCTTTGACGCCCGCTTCTCGGCCCTGTGGCGGCGCTACAGCTACCGGATCGCCGACGGCGTTACCCGCCGGGACCCGTTGCAGCGAGCCCTGACACTGTGGCATCCCCGGGAATTGGATGTAGCACTCATGAACCAAGCAGTGTCTGCGCTGCTGGGATTGCATGATTTCGCGGCCTTCGCTAAGCCGCGTGAGGGTTCAACCACTGTGCGTACCCTGCAGCGCATTGATTTCACGCAGGACGACGATGGTGTTATTAATCTCAACGTCCAAGCGGACGCATTTTGCCACAATATGGTCCGTGCGCTGACGGGGGCTGCACTGATGGTGGGGGAGGGGCGGGAAGCTCCGGACTGGATGCACCAGCGCCTACAAGCGGGAATCCGGGACGCAAAGTCGGTTTTGGCCGCCCCGCACCCGCTAATTCTCGAGGAAGTTCACTACCCCGATGACATCGATATGCATGAGCGCGCTGTCCTGACGCGGACGCGGCGGGCGGCAACGAACACCATAAAGGCGCCGATCCAGGCCGGAATTTAGGCGGGCATCTACCTCACTTTGACCGGAGGCTAGTATTAACGCTATCGTAGGTAGTCGTTGTGCGTGTCCTATCTCGATATCACGCGCCCGTTGCAGGTCCGGTTGCAGGACTACCACTGAACGGGTGCCATCGGGAAGTGTAAGGATGACTGGTGTAAGAGCCCTCACCTCTGTTCCGGTAAGCGCATAGATAGCAGGTGTCAACCATCTGTGACACCACCTAAGAACAAGAAACGAAGGCAAAAACCGTGCGTACGTACACCCCGAAGCCCGGCGATATCAACCGTCAGTGGCACATCATTGATGCCAACGACGTTGTCTTGGGCCGTCTTGCCAGCCAGGCTGCACCTCTGCTGCGTGGAAAGCACAAGCCGACCTTCGCTCCCCATATGGATATGGGCGATTTCGTCATCATCATCAACGCCGAGAAGGTTGCCTTGACAGGCGCCAAGCTCGAACAGAAGCGCGCATACCGCCACTCCGGTCACCCGGGTGGTCTGTCCAGCGTGAACTATGCAGAACTGCTGGAGAAAAACCCGGTTCGTGCAGTGGAGAAGGCCATCGCTGGCATGCTCCCGAAGACCAAGCTGGGCGCAGCCCAGATGGGCAAGTTGAAGGTTTACCGCGGTGCTGAGCACCCGCACGCCGCTCAGCAGCCCAAGACGTTTGAAATCACCCAGGTCGCCCAGTAGTCCTGGCCACCAACCCAATATTTATCAAGGAGAATCGTGGCTCAGAATACTGAAGAGCTGAACACCGAGGCCGTTGTGGCCGAGGAAGAAGTTTTGACTAGCTACACGAGCGAAAGCTCAGCTGCAGCTGATGCAGCACCCAAGAAGGAACGCCCGGCTTTGACCGTCTCAGGCGCTGCTGTTGGTCGTCGCAAGCAGGCAATTGCCCGCGTTCGCGTTGTACCCGGCACCGGCAAGTGGATCGTTAACGGCCGCGAGCTGTCCAACTACTTCCCGAACAAGCTGCACCAGCAGGAAGTAAACGACCCGTTCCGCCTCCTCGACCTGGACGGCGCATACGACGTTTGGGCTCGCATCCACGGTGGTGGCCCCTCAGGCCAGGCCGGTGCTTTGCGTCTGGGTGTTGCTCGTTCCTTGAACGAGATCGACGCTGAGAACAACCGCGCCATCTTGAAGAAGGCAGGCTTCCTGACTCGTGACGCCCGCGTCATCGAGCGCAAGAAGGCTGGTCTCAAGAAGGCACGTAAGGCTTCGCAGTACTCCAAGCGCTAATCCAAGCCTTCCCGAGCCTCGTGCCTTGGCACAGGGCCCGCGGCTTGTCTTAGCCCTTGGCTCCACAAGCGCTAAATATCGCTTACAAAAATCCCCGGTTCGCTTCTGCGGCCGGGTTTTTTTGTGCCCGGGGGCCGTTGTGGACATTCGCCCTAGGTGGACCCTCCGCGAATGTCCACAACGGCCCCCGCGCCCTCAGATGGTGTCGAAACAGGGGAAACCACCCGGTCCAGGCTGCCGTGTGGTCCATTGCATGATGTGAGGAAAGCTGATTTTGCGGCTCCATGATTTAGACTGAACGGGATGTCAAGATTATTTGGAACAGACGGTGTCCGCGGTTTGGCGAATGGCCTACTGACGGCTGAACTAGCCTTATCACTCGCTCAAGCCGCTGCTGTGGTGCTGGGCCACGAGCAGATGAGCGAGGGAAAGCGCCCCAGGGCTGTCATTGCCCGCGACCCGCGCGCCAGTGGCGAGTTCATCGGTGCCGCAGTGGAAGCAGGCCTGGCCAGTGCCGGTGTCGACGTTTATGACGCCGGAGTGCTCCCCACACCCGCAGCAGCCTTCCTGATTGCGGACCTAGGGGCTGATTTTGGCGTGATGATCTCCGCCTCCCACAATCCGGCCGCAGACAACGGCATCAAGTTCTTTGCCCGCGGCGGCAACAAGCTGCCTGACGATGTTGAAGAAGCCATTGAGGCCCAACTCAAGCTTGACGCGTACCGTCCGGTGGGCATTGACGTTGGGCGGATCCAGCGTTTCTCGGACGCCGAGGATAGGTATGTTGTGCACCTTTTGGGCACCCTGCCGCACCGCCTGGACGGGCTGAAGATTGTCCTGGACTGTGCGCACGGTGCAGCCAGCGGCTGTTCACCCCAGGTGTTTACGGACGCCGGCGCCAAGGTTATTGTGATCGGGGCCGAGCCGGACGGGCTGAACATCAATGACGGTGTTGGTTCCACCCACCTTGGACTGCTCCAGAAGACTGTGCTGGAAACGGGTGCAGATCTGGGCATTGCCCACGACGGTGACGCCGACCGCTGCCTGGCCGTGGACCATGAGGGCAATGTGATTGACGGTGACCAGATCATGGCCGTGCTGGCGCTGGCGTTGAAGGAGTCCGGTGAACTCAAGGATGACGTTCTTGTGGCCACCGTGATGAGCAATCTCGGCTTGAAGATTGCCCTGCGCAATGCCGGGATCACCATCCGTGAAACAGGCGTCGGTGACAGGTATGTGCTGGAGGAAATGCGCCGCGGAGATTACACACTCGGTGGGGAACAGTCCGGGCACGTTATCTTCTCCAAGTACGCCACAACGGGTGACGGTGTTTTGACAGGCCTGCAGTTGGCCGCCCAAGTTGCGTTGACGGGCAAGTCGCTGAAGGAGCTGGCCAGTGCCATGACCAAGCTGCCGCAGGTCATGATCAACGTCAAGAACGTGGACAAATCCCGCGCGTCGTCCGTGCCGGCCATCAACGCGGCAATCGCCGAGGCCGAGGCCGAGCTGGGGGACACCGGACGGGTGCTGCTGCGCCCCTCGGGCACTGAGGCCCTGGTCCGCGTCATGGTGGAAGCCGCCGACACCCAAACCGCCGAGCGCATTTGCAACGAGCTGGTCAGCGTGGTCAAGGCCGAGTTGTCCCTCTAAGACACGTGTAATGCAAGGAAGGCGGCAACCCCACCGGGGTTGCCGCCTTCCTTGCATTACACGGGGGCTGCTAGTGGGCCCCGCCGGAGGGGCGGGCGGTGAGTGCGTCACGGATTTCGGTGAGGAGCTCAAGCTGCGGGTCGACGGGAGGTGCTTCTTCCTTGATGCCCAACTTCGCGTTGCGCCGGGCAATCATGTGGTTCATGGGCATGACCACCACGAAGTAGATGGCGGCCGCAACCAAGACGAAGTTGACCAGTACTGTCAGGAACACGCCAAACTTGAGGTCCACGCCGTTGATGGTGACCAGACCGAAGGCGTCGAAGTTGGGGGAGTTCGTCAGTGCGGCAATAAGCGGCATCAGGATGTTCTCGACCAGGGAAGTGATGACTGCCCCGAACGCGGCACCGATGACGACAGCGACGGCAAGGTCTACGACGTTGCCCTTCAAGATGAAATCTCTGAATCCCTTTAACATGACACTAAAGTACCCCATTTGTGGCTGGTGGGACCGCTTTGTGTTCCCACATGTATTCGAACGGCTACTTGTAGTTGGGCGCGCCGGGCAGCCCCAGATAGTCCTCGTAGCTTTGAATGCCCCGCACCCTCATGTCCAGGGCCACGGCAACTCCCAGATAGCGCAGATGCCAGGGTTCAGCAAGATAGCCCGTGGTGGACTCCTGGCCCATGGAATACCGCACCACGAAGCCGTAGTCGGCCCCGTGCGCCGCCACCCACTTCCCCGCGGCGGTGTCCGCCACGCAGAAGGTGAAATCGCAGTCGGTGCCGGAGTTTGCGTCACCAATGTCCAAGGCAAATCCGCTTTGGTGTTCGGAGAAACCCGGCCGGGCGGAGGAGGCATCCGCTGCTGCGACGCCCTTGGCCGCCACATGGCCGTTGTAGACGCTGACCTGGGTCGCAAAGGAGCGGTAGCTGCTCTTAATGCTGATGCTGACCCCCTGGGCCGCTGCGGCGGCGAACATGCGCTCAACAGCCGCTGCCGCCTCGGCGCGCAGTTGGGCAGGTTCCGTGGAACCGGTGGTCTGCACGGCCGGGGTCACCAAATCGGCTGGAATGTAGTCCACGGGCTTGAGCGGGTGTGTCTTGTTGACCAACACCAAAGGGCTGGCCGGGTTGGCTATGTTGCGCAGGGATTCCTCGGCAGGTGCCGCCGTGCCCGTGGCGAAGAGCTTGTGAATGGGTGCGCCGGCACTCGCGCCCATGACCGGGACGGCGCTCGGTGCCGGGCTGGCTGGCTTGCTGGGGATGGTCGACGCCGGAGCCTGGGTTGCGGGGGCTGAACTCACCGGCGCTGACGGTTGCCCAGCGGCTGGGGAGGGCGGCAGGAGGGTGGAGTTCGCCGTCGTACTCCCAACGGAGGTGGCGGCCAGGGATGCTGGTTCCAGTGCCAGCGCTCCACAGATGACCAAAGCCGCGCCGATGACTGAAACGGCCACGCCGCCCGGGCGCGGCCAGTTCAGGCCGGCCCGCAGGCGGACCAGCAAGCTGGTCGAGGCTGGGAAGGGCCTGTCCACTGGCGCTAAACCTTCCGCAGCAACATGCGCCGAATGGAATGGTCGGAGTCCTTGGTCAGCACCAGTTGGGCCCGCCCGCGGGTGGGGAGGACGTTCTGCAGCAGATTGGGCTCGTTGATGCTCTTCCAGATTCGGGACGCCGTGGCCGTGGCCTCACTGTCCGACAGGCCCGCATAGCGGCGGAAGTAGGACTCCGGATCGGCGAAGGAGCTGGTGCGCAGGGAACGGAAGCGTTCCACATACCACTGCTCGATGTAGCTGGTTTTCGCGTCGACATAGATGGAGAAGTCAAAGAAGTCACTGACCGCCAGGCCCGAGCGGCCGTCGGCGCGGGGACGGGCAGCAGCCAAGACGTTCAAGCCCTCCACAATGAGCACGTCGGGGCGCCGGACCACCACTTCCTTGTCCGGCAGGATGTCGTAGCTAAGGTGGGAGTACATGGGGGCGCGGACTTCCTCGGCGCCACTCTTGACGGCACTGACAAAACGCAGCAGCGCGCGGCGATCATAAGACTCCGGGAAGCCCTTGCGGCCCATGAGTCCGCGGCGTTCCAGTTCGGCGTTGGGGTAGAGGAAGCCGTCGGTGGTGACGAGTTCAACGTTGGGGGTGTCGGGCCAGCGGCACAGCATTTCGCGCAACACGCGGGCAGTGGTGGACTTGCCCACAGCAACCGAGCCGGCAACACCAATCACAAAGGGCGTGCGAGAACCCCTCTCGCCCAGGAAAGTGGTGGTGGCGCTGTGCAGCTTGCCGGCGGCACCCACGTAGAGATTCAGCAGGCGCGACAGCGGCAAATAGACGTCACGGATTTCGCGCATGTCCAGCTGATCGCCCAGGCCGCGGAGGCGTTGGATGTCTTCCTCATCCAGCGGCTGCTCAATTTTGTTGGCAAGGCGGGACCACGTTTGCCGGTCCAGCTCCACAAAAGGGGAGGCACTGACGCTGTTGGCGGACTCAGTTCTTTGCGCTGTCACACTTTCAATTCTGCCTTGTTTGGGGTGGGGTGGGAAACGGGAGGTTCCTGCGGGAGAAACATCGCTGACTGTTTTTCACGTCACTCCCCCAGGGAAGAGGTAGAACGTCCTGCCTTCGGAGTGGGGATTATGATTGATTTTCATGTGTGGAATTGTGGGATACGCCGGTACCGCCCCGGCTCAAGGATCAACGTCGTCAGCAGCTCATGGTGCTTTGGAAGTCCTCGTGGAGGGGCTGCGTCGCCTGGAATACAGGGGCTACGACTCGGCTGGCGTCGCCTTGGTCACCAGCAATGGGATTGAAATGCGCAAGAAGAGCGGCAAACTTGCCATGCTCCTGCAGGAACTGGAAGCCAATCCGCTCCCGGCCTCTGTGACGGGGATCGGTCACACCCGGTGGGCCACCCACGGCGGACCAACTGACGCCAACGCCCACCCACATGTGGTTGCCGGCGGAAAGCTGGCCGTGATCCACAACGGCATCATTGAAAACTATGCCCCCCTCAAGGCCGGGCTGGTGGCGAACGGGCACACCTTCCTCTCCCAGACTGACACCGAAGTCGCCGCAACCTTGTTGGGTGAGGTTTACCAGGAACTGGAAGCCGCCGGAACTTCTGCGGGCACCCTGCTCTCCGTTGCCATGCAACAGGTGGCGCAGCGCCTGGAAGGCGCGTTCACCCTGGTGGCAACGCACGCCAATGAGCCCGGAGTGGTCGTTGCCGCCCGACGGAACTCGCCCCTTGTTGTTGGTTTGGGCGACGGCGAAAACTTCCTCGGATCAGACGTTTCGGGATTCATCGATTACACGCGCCGTGCCGTGGAATTGGGGCAGAACCAGGTAGTCACCATTACGGCGGACAACGTCACCATCACCGACTTCCATGGTGTGCCCGCGGAAGGCCGCGAGTACCTGGTGGACTGGGATGCTGCGGCCGCGGAGAAGGACGGCTACCCGTCCTTCATGGAAAAGGAGATCAACGACCAGCCGGATGCCGTGGCGCAAACCCTGCTGGGACGCTCGGATATTGATGGCAACCTGACCCTGGACGAGATCCGGGTGGATCCGTCAGTCCTGAAGTCCATCAACCGGATCATTGTCCTGGCCTGCGGCACCTCGGCCTACGCCGGACAGGTGGCCCGCTACGCCATTGAACACTGGTGCCGTATCCCCACGGAGGTGGAACTCTCCCATGAGTTCCGGTACCGGGATCCGATTGTTGATGAGAATACGCTCATCGTTTCCATCTCGCAGTCCGGGGAAACCATGGACACTTTGATGGCCGTCCGCTATGCCCGTGAGCAGGGTGCCAAGACGGTGGCCATCTGCAACACCAACGGTTCAACCATTCCGCGCGAGTCGGACGCGGTGCTGTACACGCATGCCGGACCGGAGATTGCCGTGGCCTCCACGAAGGCTTTCCTGGCGCAGATCACTGCTGCCTACCTGCTGGGCCTTTATTTGGCACAGTTGCGCGGAAACTTGTTCCAGGGCCAGATCAAGGACATCCTGGCCGAACTGGCCAAGACGCCCGCCAAGATCGCCACGGTGTTGGCCAACGCAGAACAGATCAAGGAACTGGCCCGCAGCATGGCGGACACCCGGACTGTCCTGTTCCTGGGCCGCCACGTGGGCTACCCCGTGGCCATGGAAGGTGCACTCAAGCTCAAGGAGCTGGCGTACATCCATGCTGAAGGCTTTGCCGCCGGCGAACTCAAGCACGGACCCATCGCCCTGATTGAAGAAGGCCAGCCGGTCATTGTTGTTGTCCCGTCGCCGCGTGGCCGTGATTCCCTGCACGCCAAGGTGGTCTCCAACATCCAGGAGGTGCGCGCCCGTGGCGCCATGACCATTGTGATTGCCGAGGAAGGCGACGAATCGGTGCGCGAGCATGCCGAGCATGTTTTCTACATCCCGGAGACCAGCACCCTGCTGGCGCCCCTGCTGACCACTGTTCCGCTGCAGATCTTCGCGTGCGAGCTTGCCACGGCCAAGGGCTACGATGTGGACCAGCCGCGCAACCTGGCCAAGTCAGTCACCGTCGAATAGCGGCAGCTCTGGTCTATGACGCAGTAGATGCTCGCCGAATGCACTTCCCGGCGCGTTTTATGCATCAACTGCGTCATAGTCCCAAGGGGATAGGCTGGGGTCATGATCATTGGGATTGGTGTAGACGTTGTTGACATTGAGCGCTTTGGCCGCCAGCTGGAGCGGACCCCGGGGCTGCTTGACAGGCTGTTTGTGCCTGCCGAGCGCGGCTTGAACACCCAGTCGCTCGCCGCCCGGTTTGCCGCCAAGGAATCCGTGGCCAAGGCCTTGGGCGCCCCGGCCGGGATGAACTGGCAGGACTGCTGGATCGGCTTGGATGAGAACGGGCCCACCATCAATGTCAAGGGAACGGTGGCGGCGGTGGCCAAGTCCAAGGGCATCAAGCACTGGCACCTGTCCATGAGTCACGACGGCGGCATCTCCACGGCCATGGTGATAGCCGAAAGCTGACATGCTCCACGCCTACTCAGCCGCCGCCGTCCGCGCAGCCGAACAACCACTGCTGGATGCCGGGCGTGGCCCGGAACTCATGCACAAGGCAGCCCACGGCCTGGCCATGGGCGTGGTCTCGGTGCTTCGCGCCCGCGGCCGTGGCGTCTACGGCGCCAGGGTTGTCCTGCTGGTGGGATCGGGCAACAACGGTGGCGACACCCTCTACGCCGGCGCCTACCTGGCCGCTCGAGGAGCCCGGACGACGGCGCTGCTCACCAGCGCACGTACGCATACCAAGGCGCTGCTTGCGTTTGAGAAGTCCGGGGGACGACGTGTTGCCCTGGGCGATGGCGTCGCGGCGAGTTTCATGAGCGAAGCCCGGCAGTCCGACGTCGTCATTGACGGGATACTGGGGACCGGCGGCACTGGCGGACTACGGGAGCCGGTGGCGGGGATGGTGGCGCACCTGGCAGGATTCGCTGGGCGCGGGCCGGCGGTGGTGGCCTGCGACCTTCCCAGCGGTGTGGACGCTAGCACGGGCGAGGTGCACGGCCCCGTGCTGCGTGCCGATCTGACAGTCACGTTTGGCGCGCATAAGACGGGTCTTCTCAGTGCTCCGGGCGAGCAGTACGCCGGCACCGTGGCCCTGGTAGATCTTGGAATTGGCCGGCATCTTGGCCTGCCCGGGTTGTCCCGGATTGAGGCCGCGGACTTTGCTGGACTCCTGCCGCAGCCCGCCGCCACTGACCACAAATATACCCGCGGGGTGGCGGGGGTGATCGCCGGTTCGGTGCTGTATCCCGGTGCGGGACTGCTGGCCGTGGCAGCGGCGTCGGCCTGTGGGCCCGGGATGGTGCGCTATCTTGGCCCGGAGCAGGTGGCAACAGCCATCCATGTACGCAACCCTGAAGTGGTGTGTTCGCAAGAATTCCCCCGGCAGGTGCGCGTGCAGGCATGGCTCGCCGGGCCCGGGATTGACGGGGACCAGGCGCAACTGGACCGGGCCGCCGAGGCCATCGGCTCTGGCTTGCCCACAGTGGTGGACGCCGCAGCTTTGGCCCTGGTGACGCCAAGCAGCGGCGGGAATGAATGCCTGGTCCTGACCCCGCATGCCGGGGAGCTTTCGCAACTGCTGGCCCGCTGCGGCGTTGACCTTGACCGTGCCCGGATTGAGGCTTCCCCCTTGGCCGCGGCCCGCCAAGCCGCGGCACTGCTGAGGGCGGTGGTGCTCCTGAAGGGGCCCACCACCGTAGTGGCCTCACCCGATGGGCACGTCTTCACCCAGGCCAACGGTACGCCCCGCCTGGCTGCTGCCGGGAGCGGGGACACCCTTGCCGGGATACTGGTGGCCCTGTTGGCCATGGGTAGCGGGTCGATTCACCTGGCCAGGACCGCCGCGCTCGCAGCCGCGCTCCACGGCCAGCTGGCGCAGACGAACGCCCAGCAGCCACTGAACGCCGGGATGCTGGCGGCGCGCATCCCCGTTGTGTGGGCCAAACTCAGCCAGCAGCACTAACCTCAGGGGGACTTGTGGACATTTGGCCGGGCAGGGCGCACCCATTGGGCGCCCACGCAGATGGTGAAGGCACCAATTTTGCCTTGTTCAGTGACGGTGCGCAGGCCGTGCAGCTGTGCTTGTTTGACGACGCCGGAGCGGAGACCCGCCTGCCGCTCACGGAAGTGGACGGCTACGTTTGGCATGGCTACGTGCCGGGTGTGGGTGCCGGCCAGCGGTACGGGTACCGCGTGGATGGGCCGTGGGAACCTGCCAAGGGGCTGCGCTTCAACGCCAACAAGCTGCTGCTGGACCCCTACGCGCGGGCCGTGAGCGGGCACATCACCTGGGGCCAGCCCCTGTATGGCTACGACTTTGCGCAGCCGCTGGCCCGCAATGATGAGGATTCGGCCGGCCACACGTACCGGTCCGTGGTGGTGGCGGACAGCTTCGACTGGGCCGACGCCCAAGGCCGTCCCGACGCCCGCCCGGGCATTCCCTATCACCAAAGCGTCATCTACGAGGCCCATGTGAAGGGGCTGACAGCCCTGCACCCTGATGTCCCGGAGCACCAGCGCGGCACGTATGCCGGGGTTGCCCACCCCGCGGTGGTGGCCCACCTGAAAAACTTGGGGGTGACCGCCGTCGAACTTATGCCGGTGCACCAGTTTGTCCAGGACGAGCGGCTGTTGAATGCGGGGCTGCGGAACTATTGGGGCTACAACACCATCGGCTTCTTCGCCCCGCACAATGAGTACGCAGCCGGCAGCGATCCTTGCGATCAGGTGCGCGAGTTCAAGGAAATGGTTAAGGAACTGCACGCCAACGGCCTGGAGGTCATCCTTGACGTGGTGTACAACCACACGGCCGAAGGTAACCATTTGGGCCCCACCCTGTCCTTTCGCGGGATTGACAATGACGCCTACTACCGGCTGATTGAGGAGGATAAGCAGCACTACCTGGACTACACCGGTACGGGGAACCAGTTCAACGTCCGGGAACCGCACGCGCTGCAACTCATCATGGATTCGCTGCGGTATTGGGTGACTGAAATGCATGTGGACGGCTTCCGCTTTGACCTGGCCGCCACGCTGGCGCGCGAGTTTTATGACGTGGACAAGCTGTCCACGTTCTTTGAAATGGTGCAGCAGGATCCCGTGGTTTCCCAGGTTAAACTGATTGCCGAGCCTTGGGATCTGGGACCCGGCGGCTACCAGGTGGGCAACTTCCCGCCGCTGTGGACCGAATGGAACGGCAAGTTCCGGGATACCGTGCGGGACTTCTGGCGCGGCGAGCCGGCCACCCTGGGCGAATTTGCCACCCGGCTCACAGGCTCATCGGACCTCTATGGCCATTCCGGGCGCCGCCCCGTGGCCTCCATCAACTTTGTTACGGCCCACGACGGCTTCACCCTGGCCGACCTTGTCAGCTACAACAGCAAGCACAATGAGGCCAACGGGGAGGACAACCGGGACGGTGAATCCCATAACCGCTCCTGGAACTTTGGTGTGGAGGGCCCCACGGACGACGCCGGCATTGTTGCGTTGCGGGCCCGTCAACAGCGCAACTTCCTCACCACCTTGCTACTGTCCCAGGGCGTTCCGATGATCCTGCACGGAGACGAACTGGGCAGAACCCAAAACGGCAACAACAACGCCTACGCCCAGGATTCGCCGCTGACGTGGATCAACTGGGAGGCTGCGGACACGGCACTGGTGGACTTTGTCTCCCGGCTGGGGCGGTTGCGGGCGGCGCACCCCGTGTTCCGCCGTCGTCGGTTCTTCAGCGGCCGTCCCGTGGAGCGCGGGGACGACGCCGGGCTGCCGGACATTGTGTGGCTGCGGCCCGACTCGGCGGCCATGACCGGAGACGACTGGGACAACGCCTTTGGGCACAGCATTGGTGTTTTCCTCAACGGGGACGGCATACCGGATTGCGACGCCCGGGGCCGGGCCGTGGTGGATGACTCATTTCTGATGCTGTTCAACGCCAGTGCGGCAGGCGTTGATTTTACGCTGCCCAGTGCCGAGTACGCCCAGCGCTGGGTGGTGGAAGTCCACACCGACGGTGTCCCCGACAGCCAATTGACGGCGGGGGATGTGGTCCCGGTGGCGTCGCGCGCGGCCCTGATCTTACGGGGGCTTGGGCGCAGCTGATCCTGGGTTGCGGCGGCGGCAGGCGGCCGGGCCAGCGCCCTAAGGGTGTGTCTGGCAGGGCCACCCAAATGGCGGTTGGCGGGGCGCCGGTGGTGGCAAGATAACAGGTATGACTTTTCATGCAGCGGAAAACCGTTACGAGACCATGCCCTACCGCCGTGTTGGGCGCAGCGGGCTGAAATTGCCAGCCATTTCGCTGGGCCTGTGGCACAACTTCGGGGACGATAAGTCCTTTGACGTGCAGCGGGACATCCTGCGCCGGGCCTTCGATCTGGGCGTCACCCACTTTGACCTGGCCAACAACTACGGCCCGCCGGCCGGCAGCGCGGAAACCAATTTTGGTCGCCACTTCAAGGACGACTTTGCTGCGCACCGCAACGAGCTGGTCATCTCCACCAAAGCCGGCTACCTGATGTGGCCTGGCCCGTACGGCGAATGGGGCTCCCGCAAGAGCCTGCTCTCCAGTCTGGACGAGTCGCTGACCCGCATGGGCCTGGACTATGTTGACATCTTCTACAGCCACCGCCCGGACCCGGAAACACCCATGGAGGAAACCATGGGCGCGCTGGACCACGCCGTGCGCTCCGGCAAGGCACTCTACGCCGGCATCTCCTCCTACACCCCGGCCCAAACGCTGGAGGCCGCCCGCATCCTGAAAGAAATGGGCACGCCGCTGCTCATTCACCAGCCCTCCTACTCCATGCTGAATCGCTGGACCGAAAACGGGGAGCCGAACCTGTATGAGGCGCTCGACGCCGTAGGGGCTGGTTCCATCGCCTTCTCACCATTGGCGCAAGGCGTGCTCACCGACCGTTACTTGAAGGGCGTCCCCGCCGATTCCCGTGCGGCGAAGGAGCACTTCCTGCACGAGCACGATCTCACGGCGGAGAAGATGGACCGCGTGCGCGGACTGAACAACATTGCTGCCGGCCGCGGGCAGTCACTGGCCCAGATGGCCATCGCCTGGATCCTGCGTGAGCAGCCCAAGGGCACCCCCGTCACCTCGGCCCTGGTGGGCGCATCGAGCGTGGCGCAGCTGGAAAACAATATTGCAGCCATCAACAACCTGGAATTTAGCGCAGCTGAGCTACATGCCATTGATGAGTTTGCGGTGGAATCAGACATCAACCGGTGGGCGCAAAAGTAGCATTCTTGGCGGTTTTGTGACAAAACTGCGAGACACTGCTGCCCTGAGGGAACAAATTCGGGGCAGCAGTAGTTGACTAGAATGGTTAAGGGCGCCGTTGGGGCGTCAGGTCCGGTCGAAATAGCCGTGCGTCGTGTCTTTATGTCAACCGTGAAGGCGTGCGTCGACCCATCACCATAAGTGTGAGAGCCGGACCCTGTGAGTTTTATGAAGGAGTTCCGTGTCCAATCATCCTATTCGGGTTGCCATCGTAGGCGTAGGAAACTGTGCCGCATCGTTGGTACAGGGTGTCCAGTACTACCAGAACGCTGATCCCAGCGCGAAGGTTCCGGGCTTGATGCATGTTGAGTTCGGCAAGTACCACGTCAATGACGTGCAGTTCGTGGCAGCATTCGACGTTGACAGCAAAAAGGTGGGCCTGGATCTTTCCGACGCCATCGGTGCCAGCGAGAACAACACCATCAAAATTGCTGACGTTCCCAACTTGAACGTGCCGGTCCTGCGTGGAACCACGCTGGATGGCCTAGGCAAGTACTACCGCGAGACCATCGTTGAATCCGATGCGGCCCCCGTGGACGTTGTGGCAACCCTGAAGGCTGCCAACGTTGACGTCATGGTCTGCTACCTGCCTGTTGGCTCCGAAGCCGCAGCCAAGTTCTACGCCCAGTGCGCCATCGACGCAGGGGTTGGCTTCGTCAACGCCCTGCCCGTCTTCATCGCCGGCACCAAGGAGTGGGCTGACAAGTTCACCGCCGCAGGCGTGCCGATCGTGGGCGATGACATCAAGAGCCAGATCGGTGCCACCATCACGCACCGCGTCATGGCGAAACTGTTCGAAGACCGTGGCGTCGTATTGGACCGCACCTACCAGCTCAACGTTGGTGGCAACATGGACTTCAAGAACATGCTCGAGCGAGAGCGTCTGGAATCCAAGAAGATCTCCAAGACCCAGGCCGTCACCTCCAACACCTCAGCCGTGTTGGGCGAAGACGATGTCCATATTGGTCCGTCCGACTACGTGGCCTGGCTTGATGACAGGAAGTGGGCTTTTGTCCGCTTGGAAGGCCGCAACTTCGGTGACGCCCCCGTGTCTCTGGAGTACAAGCTAGAAGTGTGGGATTCACCCAACTCGGCAGGTGTCATCATCGACGCCATCCGTGCGGCCAAGATCGCCCTGGACCGCGGCATTGGCGGGCCCATCCTGTCAGCCTCTAGCTACTTCATGAAGTCCCCGCCGGAGCAGTACGCGGACGACGTTGCCCACGAGAAGGTTGAAGCCTTCATCCGGGGCGAGATCTAAAACCCCTTCTTACCGACGCTATCGCAGCAATGGTGCCTTTTTTCTGAACGCTATCGCAGCAATGGTGCCTTTTTTCTGAACGCTATCGCAGCAATGGCTGAAAAAAGCAGAACGCCCTCTCACTCTTGTGAGGGGGCGTTCTGCTGTCCGGGCGTTCTGCTGTCCGAGCGCTCCGTGGATCTTGGGCCAGGGCTCGTTTCGGCCTGCGGTGGAATGGCTCAGCTGCCGGACGCAAAGCCTGAGGCAATGGACGGATCCACCCAAGCATCCCGCAAGGCCATCTTGATGAGCCCCACAGCATTCTGAAAACCGTCAGCAACATCTGACTGGGTGAATATCAGCACGGTCCAACCGGCAGCCCTGAACGCTTTGTCCCTGCGGAGGTCACTGCGCTGCTGAAGCTCGTCAAGGTGATGGGCGCCGTCGAACTGCAAGGCAATACGGTGGGCACGGTAGCCGGCGTCTGCCGAAGGGCTGCCGGGCCGGTTCCACAAGGTGAGCTGCAATTCGGGCTCCGGCAGGCCGGCGTCGAGCATGGCCAGGCGTAGCAGCGTTTCCGGGCTGGAATCGGCGCCCACACGCATGAGGTTGAGCGCTTCGCGGGCGTGGACGATTCCCTGGAAGTTTGTGTGCCGTCCCAACATGGCCCGCAGCGACTGGAGTGTGGCGTACGGTGCCTGGCGGCCCTCGAATTCCGGCCGCGGAATGCGGATGAGCTGGTCGCCCATGCACACGAGATCGTTCAGCGGCAGTGTGCGGGCCAGGTCAAGCCAGGTGCGCGACCGGGTGCTGATGGGCAGGCCCCCGTCGAGCTCGATTTCATCGCCAAAGAAGAGCATTTTGTGGGCGGTGATGCCTTGTCGGCGCACTTCAGGTGTTTTCCGGGGCTTGCTCAAGTGCAGTTCATTGGAATCGCCCAGCCAGGGCGGAAGCACCAATTGCTGCAGCCGGGCTGCGGTGGAATGCGAGATCCAGGCCCCGGGTGAGGCCGCGCAGAGTGCACGCGCCGCCTCCCGCAGCTCGAAGTCCCAACCGGCTGGCCGGTACAGGCCGTAGCTGACGGCCATTACGCCCTTGCCCCTCAGCCGGTGGCGGGGGATTCCCAGCGCTGCAGCCTCGGCCCGCGTGAACGGTGCAGCCGGAATACTGGATTCGTCATTGGATTCCATGAACATATTCTGGCGCAATTCGGCCGCCCGCGCGCAAAGTTATCCACAGCTGGTCACACGACGCTGGCCGTAGCATTGATGCCACGGCCAGCGGTGCGAGAGCGTTGAGTAAAATCCAGCCATTGCTGCGATAGCGTCGGGAAAAAACACGCCATTGCTGCGATAGCGTCGGGCTGTGGGCGGCGGGGCTACTTGATGGAGCCCCGCATGACGCCGGAGATGACCCAGCGCTGGGCGAACAGGTAGATCAGCAGCAACGGGGCCATGGCCATGAGGTAGGACGCAAAGGCCGTGGTGTAGTCGGTGTTGAACTGGTTTTGGAAGACGAACTGGACCAGGGGCAGGGTGCGCGTGCTGGGATCGGAGAGGATCACCAGCGGCAGCATGAAGTCATTCCACGCCCACAGGCAGGTAAGGATGCCCACTGTGGCGTTCATGGGTGTCAGGATCGGGAAGATGACCTTGCGGAACGTGGTCCAGACACTGGCACCGTCCATGATGGCGGCCTCTTCCAGCTCCGCCGGGATGGACTTGATGAAGGCTGTGTAGACAAAGATGTTGAAGCTCAGGCCGTAGACCGTGTACAGCAGGAACAAGCCCACGGGGTTGTCCAAACCAAGGATGGACATCTGCTTGGTCACCGGCAGCATGATGATGGGGAACGGCACAAACAATGCGGCGATGAAGAAGTAGTACAGCGCCTTGAAGAACGGGCGGTGCATGTTCCGGGCAATGGCGTAGGCCACCAGGGAGTTAGTCAGGATGGTCAGGACGACCGCCCCCACAGTCACAATGCCCGAGATGAGCAGCGCGTTGGGGAAATTGGTCAGCGTCCACGCATTGGCGAAGTTCTCCAGGTGAATGCTGGTGGGCAGTGCCAGGCCGTTGCCGCTGAGCTGGTCCGAGGATTTCAGCGCCGTGACAATGGTGAAGTACAGCGGAATCAGCACTGTCAGCGACAGCACCGCCACCAGAAGTGTCAGGGGGATGTTGATGGAGGTGCGACGGCGGACCTTGGCTGGGATGCCGGCAGTCACCTGTGCCGTGGTTGAGGTGGGCGTGCTCATGAGAAGTCAACCTCCTTGCGCGACAGTACGCGCAGCTGCAGTAGGGCCAGGGCAACGATGACCACCAGGTACACCACGGAGTTGGCCATTTGGTAACCAAATTCGCCGCCTTGGAAGCCGCCACGGTAGATGACCATGGCCACCGATTCGGTGGAGGTTCCGGGACCACCGTTGGTCAGGGCCACGATCTGGTCGAAGACTTGAAGCAGGCTCTTAAGTGCGAGCACCATGTTGATGGTGAAGTAGCCGGCGATCAGCGGGAACGTGATGGAGACGAACTGGCGCCACGGTGACGCGCCGTCCAGGCTGGCAGCCTCGTAGAGCTCAGCAGGCACTGTTTGGAGCCCGACCAGGTAGATGATGACGCTGAAGGCGATGGACTGCCACGCGGTGACACCCACAATGCCCAGCCAGGCCAGGTCGGGGTTAGTCAGGATGGAGGTGGAGAGCCACTTGATCCCCAGTGCCTGGCCGATGAGCGGCAGGTTGTTGGAGAGCAGGTAGTTGAAGACGTAGCCAACAATCAGCACCGAGAGGATGTTGGGGATGAAGAAGATCCCGCGGAACGCCGTCTGGTACTTGATCTTGGAGTTGAGCAGGAGCGCAATGAAAAGGGCGCCCACATTGACCACAATGGTGGTGGTGACGGCGAAGACGATGGTGAAGACATACGAATCCAGGATCCTGTCGTCCTTGAACAGGTTCACGTAGTTGGACAGTCCCACAAAGTTCCACTCGCCGTAGCCGGCGTAGTTGGTGAAACTGTAGAAGATGCCTGTCAGGGTGGGGAGGGTGTGCAGGACCAGGAACAGGACCAGGGCCGGAACCACCATCCAGTAAAACGTCTTGTTGGCCCGGGACGGGCGCCGGCGTTGCAGGCCGGGGGCGCTGCGGGGCTTCTTTGCCCTGGCCGTTGTGGTGGTCATGGTCATTCGCCTTTCTTGGTGGTGGTGCGGGCTGCGACCTTTTCAAATTCGTGGTCCATGCGGGTCAGGAATGCCGGCTGGTCCTTGTCAAGGATGAATTGCTGCAGGAGCGCCGGCAGCGGGATGCTGGCCGGCACATGATGGTCGAAGTAGCCAATGACGCGGCCGTCGGTGAAGAAGCCCTGCATGCCTGCCAGGGCCGGGTCTGTGCTGGTTGCGGCGTCCGTGACGGGGGTCAGGGACGACTGCGCGGTGGCGTAGTAGTCCAGGACGGCCGGGGACATGAGGTAGTCGACGAACTTTTTGGCTTCAACGGGGTGCTTGGTGTCCTTGCCAATGGCCAGTGTCACGTCCACACCGGAGACCAGGGTGTTCTTGGCCGGATCGTTGGTGGTGGGGTACGGGAACGATGCAATCTTCGCGTCGGGGTTCGCCGCGCGGATGGCCGGGATGGCGAAGCTGCCCTGCAGGTACATGGCGGATTCGCCGGCGCCAAACGCCGCGTTGCCGTCGTCGTACCCGACGCCGTCAGCACCGGGCTGCGCGTAGCTGAACAGTTTCGCCAGTTTCGTGGCGGCCTCGCTGCCGTTCTTTTCAAAACTGAACTGGCCTGTTGCGGGAGTCCAGCTGGCGGAACGGACATCGTCAAAGAAGTCCGCCGGCATGAGGTTGCCCGCAAGGTTCACGTAGGAGGGCAGCACCGTCCAGGCGTCCTTTAATGTCATGAAGAACGGGTTGACGCCGTTGGCCTTGAAGGTGTCGGCTGCGGCAATGAGGTCGTCCCAAGTTTCTGGCACTGCCACACCGTATTTGGCGAAAATTTCCGGGTTGTACAGGACGCCGCTGGCGTTGTTGGCAAACGGCAGTCCGTTGGTTTCGTTGCCGTGGCAGGTGCCCAGGCCGTTCAAAATGTCCTGCACGGACGGGATGACCCGTTTCGCCGCGGGCAGCTCGGAAAGGTCGGCGAAGATGCACGCCTTGGACAGCTCACCGAAGTTGCCGTTGCCGTTGAGGGTCAGGACATCGGGTGTCTTGTCCTTCACCAGCAGTGTGCGAATGGCGGTGTCGGGTTCGGGCACGTTGTTGATGACCACGTCAATGTCCGGGTTTGCTGCCTCAAAGTCGGCCACAATTTTTTCAAACTGGCCCACGGCTTCCCGCTTGAACTGGAAGAAATCGAGCGTGACGCGGCCGTCGTCGGCGGGGCCGCAGCCGCTCAGGCTCAGGGTGAGGGCCAGGACGACGGCGGCACTTGCCGCAGCCTTGCCCGGACCCTTCCGGAGCGCCTGGCTCAGGCGTTGTGTTGCAAACATGCGAACTCCTTAGATGGCCCGGGCAGGATCGGCGTCGACCCTGGTGAGCATGATGAGCACTGATTGTTCGGGGAAGAGGACGGGGGCGGCAAGGCCCACGGTCTCCAGGACGCGTCCTGAGAGCACGCAGTCAGCCAGGGGCCAGGCTAGCGGGGATTGGCCGTTGCCTACTTCCTCATCCAGGGGATGGGACAGTGCCAGCCGGTAGCGGGCGTCAGGGGACAGGCCGGGGATGGTGACCCGTCCGGAGGGGTAGGTGATGGAAGCTTCGCGTTGGGTGAGGGCAAAGACGGCGCGCTCGCCGTTGCTGGCCACCACGCCGCGCAGGTCCATGGCTTTGTCGGCGAGATCGGCGTGAACGGAGACCCCGGTGTGGAACAGTTCACGGTTGTCCTTGTGGAACTGCACCCAGCCGGCTAGTTCGGCCGTTTGTTCGGCACTGATGTGTGCAATGTTCCATTCGATGCCGAAGTGGCCAAAGATGGCTGTGCGGGCCATGAAGCCGAGGCTGTGTTGGCGCCGGGTGGAATGCGAGATGGGGCCGCCAATGTGGGCGCCCATGAGCTCGTAGGGGACCAGGAGGGAGGTGTTTTCCTGGTTGTCGAGCCGTTCGATCGGATCGATGCAGTCGCTGGTCCAGATCCTGTCCGTGTATTCAAGGATGCCCAGGTCCACGCGGGCGCCGCCTGAAGCGCAGCTTTCAATTTCCAGGCCGGGGTGGCGGGCCTTGAGCTCGGCCAGCAACCGGTACAACGCCAGCGTGGTTTCCCGGACGGCCGCGCGGCCCGTGCGGGGATCGGAGGCGTCGAGCAGGTCCCGGTTATGGTCCCACTTGATGTAGCTGATGGGGTATTCGGCCAGGATCGCGTCAATGCGCCCCAGGAGGTAGTCGAAGCACTCGGGGTGCGCCAGGTTGAGCACCTGCTGCTGTCGGGCGCTGACGGGCCAGCGGCCGTCGGTGTGCAGGATCCACTCCGGATGGTTACGGGCCAGGTCGCTGTTCGGGTTGACCATTTCGGGTTCAAACCACAGGCCAAACTCCATGCCCAGGCCGTTGACGTGGGTGATGATGGGCCCCAGGCCGTCGGCCCACACTGCCGGGTCAACAAACCAGTCACCCAGCCCTGCTGTGTCGTCGCGGCGGCCCAGGAACCAGCCGTCGTCGAGCACGAAGCGTTCCACACCAATGGCGGCAGCCTTGTCCGCCAGGGTCACCAGTGTGCTCAGGTCATGGTCAAAGTAGACGGCCTCCCAGGTGTTCAAGGTGACGGGACGGGGGCGGGTGGGGTGCGCCGGCCGGTCACGCAGATCCGCATGGAACCGGGCGGACAGCTCATCCAAACCATTGCCCCAGGAGCCCAGTGCCCAGGGGGTGGAGTAGCTTTCGCCGGGCCCCAGGGTGACTTCGCCGGGCAGCAGCAGCTCACCCGCGGAAAGGAAGCTCTCACTGGTGATGGTGCGTTCGGCGCTGAGCCGGTGGTTGCCGCTCCAGGCCAGGTGCACGCCGTGGACCAGGCCGCTGCGGTGGCCAAAGCCTGCGGAGCCAGCCAGCATGAGCAGAGTTGAATCCGCCCCGGGACGGCCGCGGCGGCTCTCCCTGACATGGGCACCCACGGTGAGGGGGCGCTGCTGGGCGGTGCGCTCCTTCAGATGCCGTCCGGTGGTGTCCACGATGGTGGCGGCGGAGGCAGGCAGCGGGAACACTGTGCCCAGCTGGTGCAGCTGGTAGTTGCCGGCACCAACGTTGGTCAGTGTGTGGCGTTGGTGCAGCACGCCGTGGGCGCTCAGGGCCAGCTCCGTGACCAGCTGAAGCCCGGCAGCAGGATCCTCTGCCGTGATGGTGAGGGCGTGGTCCTTGTGCTCGACGCCGGTGGTGGCCAGGGCGCTGGCCCAGTCGGTGCCGGAACGCTGATCCAACATACGCTGGCCCAGCAAGGCGGGCGAGCCCTGCCAGCCAAAGACCTCCTGGGGCAGGAGGGTCAGGCGGGCCGGGATGTCGATGCCACCGGAGACTCGTTGGGACGCTGCCGCGGTGGCAACGGCTGCCAGTTCGGATTCCGGCAGGACCCCGGTGTCCGTGCCCCAGTGGACGATGGTGGGGACGCCGGCTGTGGTCAGGTCAACGATGACCGAGGTGCCGCCGCGATGCAGCTGGGCGTAGGAAGATTCAAAACTCATGTATTAGTTTTACCGCAAAAGTAATTAGAGTGTCAAGGGTCACTTTATTGTCGCAAAAGTGGCCGTGCCTGCCGCAATTAGATGCAAGTTGCAATAAACTGGAGCCATGAACTCCGTCTTTCCACTATCCGCGCTCCAGCCGGAGCAGCCCAGAAACCCGGCGGCGCTCGCCGACTCGGCCCTTGAGCTGGCGCGGCTGGTGTTGGTCCGCGGCCCCATCTCCCGCGGCGAGCTGGCTCAGGAGCTCAAACTCAGCGTGGCGAGCCTGACTCGCCTCAGCAAGCCGCTGCTGGATTCAGGGCTCCTGGTCGAAGGGGAATTGGTCGCTGACGGCACGGTGGGTAGGCCCGTGAGGCTTTTGGACGTGCGCAGCGACTGCGCCCATTTTGTGGGAGTCAAGGTCACCGGCGACCTCCTGCAGGCGGTGTTGACCGACGCCCGGGCCACCATCGCAGCTGTTGCCACCCTGCCCCTGACTGAAACGTCCCCCGCGGCCGTTGTGGCCGGGATTGTGGAAATGGTGGAGCGGCTCAGTGCCCAGGAGGCTGTGCTGGTGACGGGCGTGGGGGTCTCGCTGGGCGGCCAGGTGAGGCCCGATGGCGTGGTGCACAGGGCGCCGTTCCTTGGCTGGAAGGATGTGCCGTTGGCCCAGATGCTGGCGCAGCAGCTGGGTCTGCCGGTGGTGGCGGACAATGATGTGAGCGCACTGGCGGCCGCCGAGCAGTGGTTTGGTGCTGGCAAGGAAACCGCTGATTTTGCCGTCATCACCATTGGTGCCGGAGTGGGCTATGGGCTGGTGATGCGCGACCACGTCAGGCGGACCGCGGACATGGGCCTGGGCTTGGGCGGGCATTTCCCACTGGATCCCAGCGGCCCCCTGTGCATGGACGGGCACCGGGGTTGCTCCACCGCCATGCTGGCCATCCCCAGCATTTGCGCGCAGATTTCAACGGCCTTGGGCCGCCCCGTGACCTACAGCCAGGCGCTGGAGCTGGCTGCCGGCGGCAACCGTGTGGCCGAGGCAGTTTTTGCCTCGGCAGCCAGGGCCCTGGGCAAACTGATAGCCGCAGCGGCAAACCTCACCATGGTCAACACCGTTGTGCTCGGCGGTGAGGGGATAGCGTTGTTCGCGGCCACGGAATCCACAGTGCGTGCGGCGCTCGCTGCGGACAGGGACCCGGAGGCCGAGGCGGTCAAGCTGCGTGTGGCCTCCGCCGACTTCACCGAATGGGCCAGGGGCGCGGCAGCGGTGGCCATCCAGGCCCAGGCGTTCATCGTCTAACGCGGAACCCAGCCTCAGGGCCATTTCCCAGGCGGCGAAACGGGCCATGGGCTAGCATGGCAGAAACGCGAGGAGGCGGTCCCCATGTCACGAATGTCCAGCCTGAGAAGTTCCGCACATGCCGCGGGATCGCGGCTTGCCGTGGCGGCCCTCCTGCTCTCCGTGGTGGCCGTGGTTGCCGGTTGCGCCCAGCAACAGCCCGGTCCTGGCGGCACCAGCGCACCGTCCGGAATCGCCACGCCGCCGGCGAGCATCGACCTGGCCATCACGCTGACTGAAGCGCCGGGTGCCGGGCCCCGCACCTTCCGGCTCGTGGCCAGCGGGTCAACCCCGGCGCCGGAATCCACCCTGCCCGACTCCGCCGCGGCACTTGCCGCAGTGGAGCAGCACGGCGAAAAGATTTTCTTTGCCCTCCCGGACCCAAACCGTGTTTGCACCCAGCAATACGGCGGCCCACAGTTGGCCACCGTGACCGGGACGTTCAAGGGACGGACCGTCAACGCAGCCTTCAGCAGGACTGACGGCTGCGAAATTTCACGCTGGGATGCGCTGGCCCCGCTGTTTGGGGCGCTGGCAGGCGGAACCGGCGCCGTCTAGTCGCAACACACTACTAGCGGGAGTTTCCTGGCTGATCGGTCCGAGGTTGGTGTGGGTTTCGGTATCTTGGGTGAGCATGCGTCGGGGTTGATCCCTGGATAGGCATGGGCCGCCAAGGGGATTCGGCCGTCTTGGGTGATTACCAAACCCAGCCCAACCAGGCGCAGATCGGCGTGTTTCTGCTTCGCTTTCCCGCGCTGGGTGATCGGCGCCAACGCCAGGTGCGTCCCCGCCGACGCGCCAGCATTCTTGCATCGGGGTCAGAGGACTTCGTCCATGATCCCGGCAATATCCAGCCGGGCCGGGATGCCCCAGGCCGCGGCGCTGTCACCGAACCCCAAATGCTTCGTCCGGAACAGAGACGGCCGCCCTGGGCATTGGGCAGATGTTCAATGTCCTTCGCGGACCCCTGATACCGTTCGGAGCCCATCTTCGGCTTGCCCTCAACCCGCGCCATTTCACGCAGGCACCAGCCAGGGGTCCTCGCCGCCCAACCCCTTCCAGCCCACCACGCACGACGGCGGCCATCCAGCACGTCGGGATCACCGCCGTCGTGCGTGCGAACAGTGCTGTGGAACCGGGGGCAGTGAAGCCCCAGTGCCCTACAACTTCAAGTTGCCCGGAGCTTGCTCGGTGGGGAACGCCACCTCCGCCTTCTTGCCCTTCTTCGGCTTGTCCTTGTGCTTGCCGCCCTGCTCCGGAACCACGGCGGTGCCGCCCGGCGTTACGATCACGGAGACAAACGTTGCCGTGCCCGCACTGCCAAAGGCGATCCGGCCCAGGTAGTTGCCCGGGGCCAGACCGCTCCAGCTCAGTGTGACGTTGCCGGACTTCCCGTTGGCGAGCTTCAGCGGATTAGGTGCCACCGAGGCGTTTCCAGCGTTGGCCCCGAGAATTGCGGCATCCACTGTGGCCTTCACAGCGCCCCCGCCGGTGCTGGAGTACAGGTTGGCGAGCACAGTGTACGTGCCAGGGGTCGGGTTGGTCAGCGACAGTGTTTCGCTGGAGGAAGCCGTCCGAACGTCACTGTACTGGCCCTGCGGATTGAATACGATCATGTCGTAATCGGCACCGTCGTTCGATGAGATGACCTGGAACTTGGCCAGCTCAGTCCCCTCCGGAACCACCACCTCCTTGAGGTAGTTGGAGGCGTTGGTGGCCACGGAGAGAGGACCGGGCACCAACTCAATGGCACTGGAATCCGCTTTGGAGAGGCCGTTGAGGGTCAGAGCCACGGGGGCATTGGTACCTGAAACCACAGGAATCTTGCCGCTGCCGGTGCCCGTGGCGGAGCTGAAGCTGATCTCCGGAGCCACCAAGGCTGCCAATGGACGGACAGCCACCGGTGAGGTCACCGTGGCCCCTGCTCCCTGCCAGCTCAGATTTCCCATGGCGAAGGCGCCCAAGGCTGCGCCGGCGTTTTCAAAAGTGACCTTGAACGAGCGCTTCTCGCCGGCCTGTGAGAAGTTCAGCACGGAGGGGGTGACCTTGACGTTGACGCCGGGCACGCTGGCCGTGGCCCGGTACATGCCCGGAGCCAGCGCCGTAACCGTGCGCGTGAGCGTGACCTTGCCGGCCAGGCTGCCCACGGCGAAGGACGCCACATTCATGTCCCTCGGTGCAGTGCTGCCCAGCCCCGGCATGCCCAGATCCAGTCCTGTGCCCTGAATGAACTTCAGGTAGTCGGTGTCGCCGGCGTCGTAAACCAGCCCGGGGGCCAGCGCCTTGGCCACGGCGGTCTGGCCGGCGCCGGTGGCAAAGACGTCGCCGTTCTTGCTGCCGTCCGCGTTGACCACGGTGGTGGCGGTTGTCATCATGGCCGACTTCACGGTAGCAGGCGACCAGGAAGGATTTCTGGCCAGCAAAAGTGCGCCAAAGCCGGCAACATGGGGTGCGGCCATGGATGTTCCGGACATCATGCCGAACTGGTCGCCGCCGGTGGCGATGGGTGAAACGCCGGCCAGCACGGCAACGCCGGGTGCGACGACGTCGGGCTTGAGCAGATCAGAATTGGTGGCGCCCAGGGGGCCGCGCGAAGAGAATCCGGCCACCTGCGGCTGCGGGGTAACCGGCAATCCGGTGGTGTCCGTGTCAACCAGGGAGACCAGGATCTCCGGGTTCGCCGTGACCTTATCCTTGATGAGCTGTGTTGCCGGTGGGTTCACATGGACGGTGGGCACTGCATGCAGGTCCACGTCCTCCGAGGAGGGGGTGACATTGGTGAGGATCATGCCCACCCCGCCGGCCCGCTTGACCTCGGCACTCTTGGCGGTGCGGTCGATCACGCCACGGTCGCACACCACCACCTTGCCGGCCACCTTTGCCGCGTCCAAGGTGTTGGGGCCGCACAGTGTTGGATTGGCGGCACCGGCAGCGGCTGCCGTGGCCGCCAGGATCGCGCGGCTTGCCGGAACCTTCGTCTCCATCATGCTGGCGCCGCGGAATTTGGTGCCGTCGGAGAACTCCGCCGTGCCCTGGAGTTCGGAGGAGAAGGACGTGGCAGCCACTGTGGTCAGCCACGGGGCGCCGTGGTTGACGGTGCCGGCCGTGGGGCCGGAGTTACCGGCCGATGCCGCCACGAAAATTCCGGCCGAGGTGGCCGAGAGGAACGCGAGGGAAACGGGGTCCGTGGTGGAGGAGGTGCTGCCCGAGATGGAGTAGTTCAACACGTCAACGCCATCAAGGATGGCCTGGTTGATGGCCGCGACGGCGGCGGAGGAATAGCAGCCGCCCGTGTCCGGGTCGGTGTCTTCCCAGCAAATCTTGTACACGGCGAGTTTGGCGGCAGGGGCCACGCCACTGGTGATGCCCATGTTGCGGCCGCCAATCTTCGCCGCCACGTTGGCGTTGCCGGCGGCGGTGCTGCCTGTGTGCGTGCCATGGCTGGAAACATCCACAGGGGACAGCACTTCCTCGGCGGAGCGGTCCCCGGCCGGCACGGAAGCCAGGAAGTCATCGGCAAAGTAGTGGGCGCTGAGAACCTTGGAGTTGCAGGCGGTGCCATCAAAATCGGCTCCCGTGCCCACACCCTTCTGGCAGTCACCGGTGAACGTTTCGCCATTGGCCTTGAGCATGGCGATCTTGCCGTCCTCAGTGCGGTACGGGACGCCAACCTTCGGATTGCCCTTCAGCGGCAGGACCTTCTCGCCCGCGAAGAACGGGCTCGACGGCGTGTAGCCGGTGTCGATGATGCCAACCACAACGCCTTTGCCAGCCTTGTCCTGACCGCCGAAGCTTGTGTTCCAACTACCCTTCTTGCCGCTCAGGCCAAGGAAATCGGTGCTGGAGTAGTCGGGGGTGTTCTCGGTATCGGGGGCAACCACCAGCACGCTGGGATCCTTGGCCAGGGCCAACGCCTGGTCGGCCGAAAGGTTTGCCGAGAAGCCGTTCAGCGCTGCCGTGAACGTGCGCTTGACCTTGACGTTTTTGCTCTTGGCCACGGCCGCTTGCTTGTTCTCCAGGTGGGCCTTGTACTTCTTGACCTCTGACCGGTTGGCGTCGAGCTTTTGGCCGGCAGCCGGTTTGGTGGCCGCAAGGCCTGCCGTGCCGCCGCCGTACATGGCAATGGGCTGTTCGGCGAGGACCACAATGTAGCGTCCGCTTTGGTAGTTTAGCGGCGCCACATCTGTTGTGGAGATGCCGGGCATTGCGGTCTGGCTCTGGTTGGCCGACGCCGGCAATGCCCCCACTGTGGCCAGAAGCAACGGCACGGCCGCGCAGAGTGCCACGGCCTTTCGCAGTCCTGGGCTTCGAAAGAGAGTTCTTCCCGTTCGTTTCATGGTGCTGTGACCTTTCAACAGGATCTCCGGCAGGCGTCTTGCCTGACGGGTGCAACATGGCAGTCCGGCGGGGTCCCGAATGGTGAAGGGGTGCTCTGCGCCGTCGCAGCCAACCTGAACAGGCTACCGAGTGGCAGCTCGCGTGTGAGCTGAAACACAGCCAAAGGGCTGTGGACTGGTCAAAGGGGCAGGAGCTTGTGGGCAGGTGACTGGCCCAAAGTACGACGGCGGGTGCCCGCCATGGCCGCAAGGCTCAGCTGCAGGCGGGACATGGGGTGAAACTGCAGTTAGCAGCCCGGCGGGGCCTCGTATTGGTATTTCAGGGCAAGGTCGTAGCTGAGGATGCTTTGGGCGGCTGTTTTTTCCCAGCCAAATGACTCGGCAAAGACCGAGGCTGCCCGGCCCATGTCTGCCCGGGTTTCGCCAAAATCGTGCAGCGACGCAATGGCGTTGGCCCACAAGACCGGTGAGCGACCTTCCACCAGCAGGCCCGTGCGGCCGTCACTGACGGCCCGCGGCAAACCGCCAACATTGGTGGCAATCACGGGTGTGCCACAAGCCTGCGCCTCCAGCGCCACCAGGCCAAAGGACTCGCTGGAGGAGGGTACGGCCACCACATCGGCACTCCTGTACCAGTGGGCCAGTTGCTCGGGGCCAACGGGCGGGTGGATGGACGCAACACTTGAGAGGCCGGCGTCGTCAATGAGGCGGGCAAGATCATACTTGTCGCTGCCGCTGCGGGCGCCCAAAAACGTCAGTGCCAGGTCAATATCCGGCCGTTCCTCGCGCAGCAAAGCAGCAGCCTTGACCAGCACGTGCGGGCCCTTGAGTCGTTGCAGGCGGCCGGCAAAAACCACGTGGAAACGCCCGGGGGCAATGCCCAGATCCTGCCGCGACCTGTCACGGAACGCGGGTTTGAAAATTTTCAGGTCGACGCCGGGGGAGACAACATCGATGCGTTGCTCACAGCCGTCGTAGTGACGTTCAAGCTCTGCAGCCTCCGCCGTAGTGTTGGCAATCAGGCGCGTGGCTGCGGCCACAATGTGCTGCTCACCGTCCACCCTGATGCCGGGCTCGGCCGTCTGGCCCTGCGGGAGGTGGTGGTTCTTGACCCGCGCCATGGTGTGCATGGTGTGCGCCAACGGCAAGTCCAGGCGCTTGGCCACCAAAATTCCGGCGACCCCGGAAACCCAGTAGTGGGAATGGACCACCTTGACCGGAACACCGGCGAGGGATTCCACATGGGCGGAAACGGCGTCGGCCATTTCATTGATGAGCTCCGGCAGGGCCTCCTTGGAGAGCTTGGAGAAAGGGCCGGCAGTGATGTGGTGGACGGTGACGGCGGGGGCCAGTTGCACCGAATCCGGCTGGGACGCGCCCGTGCGGCGGGTATAAATGTCCACGGCCACGCCCGCGGCAGCCAGTTCCAAGGCCAGGTGGCGGACGTAGACGTTCATGCCGCCGGCGTCACCGCCGCCAGGCTGTTCCAGCGGAGAAGTGTGCAAGGAGAGCATGGCGACGCGTCGAATCTGATGCATGGCTTCCCTCCTAACGGGTACTTGGGGCGGGCCCCGGGACTGGGGGCATGGGAACTGCAACAAAAGTGTCACTACATATCTTGTCACTGCCGGTGACCACCACCTAGCTGTATTGCCAGGGTGTAGGGGGAATCTGCCTTAGGAAACATCACGCCCCTACGTGTGAAACGCACCACCGGTAGGGCAGGCTCCCGCAAAAAGACCTAAAATGGGCTGGTGACCTCCTTCGTTGCGTCGGTTCAAGAGCCCACACCGGGCCTTGAACGGCAAGCCATCATTGACCTGTCCGCCATCGCCAACAACATCCGCCACCTGCGTTCCTTGGTGGAACCTGCCCAGTTCATGGCTGTGGTCAAGGCCGACGCCTACGGCCACGGCGTGGTTCCGGTGGCACGGGCAGCCGTTGCCGCCGGTGCGAATTGGCTGGGCACCGCCCACATCAGCGAAGCCCTTGCCCTGCGGATGGCTGGCCTGGCCGTGCCCCTGCTGGCCTGGCTGCACACCCCCGCCAGCGATTTCACGGCAGCTGTTGCCCATGACATTGACCTGGGCTGCTCCGGCTGGGAACTGGAGCATATTGTTGCAGCGGCCCGGTCCCTGCAACGCCCGGCCCGCATCCACCTGAAGATCGATACGGGCTTGGGCCGCAACGGCTGCACACCCGAGGAATGGCCCGCCGTGGTGGCAGCCGCCATGGGCTACCAGGCCGAAGGGCTCCTGCGTGTGGCGGGGGTCTTCAGCCACCTGGCCGTGGCCGACGAACCCCACCGGCCCGAGACTGACGAGCAGTTGGCGCGGTTCCGCGACGCCGTGGCAGTTGCCGAAGGCGCCGGCGCCCACCTGGAAGTGCGCCACATCGCCAACACCCCGGCCACCCTGACCCGGCCGGATTCGCACTTTGACATGGTGCGGGTGGGCCTTGGCATTTACGGTCTTTCCCCGTTTGAGGACACCACGTCGGCGCAACTGGGTTTGGTGCCGGCCATGACGCTGCAAACCCAAATTGCGCTTTGCAAGGATGTGCCGGCCGGCCAGGGCGTCTCCTACGGGCTGAACTACGCCACCACGGCGGCCACCACCTTGGGACTGGTCCCGCTGGGCTACGCCGACGGCATCCCGCGCATTGCCACCGGCGGGCCCGTGCGCGTCAACGGCACCACCTACCCCGTGGTGGGCCGGATCGCCATGGACCAGATGGTCATCGACTTGGGCCCTGCGGGGCGTTTGGGCTTTGCCGGGGCGCCCGTGCCGGGTTCGGCGCTGGGCTCCACGGCCGTCCTGTTTGGCAACGGGGCCGACGGCGGACCCCTCGTGGAGGAGTGGGCGGCGGCCGCCGGGACCATCAACTATGAAGTAGTGACACGCATCAGCCAGCGGGTCCCGCGCAGCTACATTGGCGGCGACACCGCGGAAGGCGGTGCCTGATGGTCTGGGAATTTGCCACCAGCACGGCCGAGCAAACCCAGGAGCTGGCACACAGGCTTGCCGGGCTACTCAAGGCCGGTGACCTGATCATTCTCAGCGGTGAGCTGGGAGCGGGCAAGACCACCTTCACGCAGGGGCTGGGCAGCAGCTTGGGTGTGCGGCCGGGCATTATTTCGCCCACCTTTGTGCTGGTGCGCATCCACCCGAACCTCCCCGACGGGCCCAACCCGGGCGGGCCGGACCTGGTCCATGTGGATGCCTACCGGCTGTCCTCGCCGGGCGAAATAGATGACATTGACCTGGAAAACACCATGGATTCCTCGGTGACGGTGGTGGAGTGGGGCGTGGACAGGGTGGAGCACCTCGCCGCCAGCCGCCTGGACATTGAGCTGGTGCGTGCCGTTGGCGGAGCTCCCGCTCCCACAACCACCCCGGACCTTGACGCGGACACCTTTGATTTTGCCGACGAGGACGACGACGAACCCCGCCTGTTGCGCCTCCAAGCCATTGGTCCGCGCTGGGATGGCACCGATTTTTCGGTGCTGGGCCAGCCGCTTTCAACAGAATAGACAGTAGATATTGTGCGAATCTTGACCATTGACACCTCAGCCGTGGCCAGTGCTGCAGTGCTGGACTTTGATCCCCGGAACCTGGCCCAGACGGCGCGGGTTGTGGCGAACTTTGCCACCACAGACACGCGCAGCCACGCCGAGGTACTGGCACCCGGGGTGAAGTCACTGTTCACCGACCCCGTCACAGAAGGCCCTGCGCTGGACGCCATCATTGTGGGCACGGGCCCCGGCCCGTTCACCGGACTGCGATCCGGGATCACAGTGGCCCGCACACTGGCCTTCACCTGGGGGGTGCGGCTATACGGCATGATGAGCCTTGACGCCTTGGCCCAACAGGTTTTTGACACCCCGCGCTACCTTGACGGGCGGGCCGTTGCACCTCTGGCCATGGCCGACTTTGTGGTGGCCACGGATGCCCGCCGCCAGGAGGTTTACTGGGCCAAATACAGTGCCAGCGCCGTCCTGCTCGACGGCCCGCATGTGGGCCCGGCGTCCGACATTGCGCCAGTGCAGGTCTTTGGTGCCGGTGCCGGCATCTACACCCAGCAACTAACGGCCAACGGTTGTGTTGTGGAGGCAAGCTTCGCTGCGGAACAGCCCACCGCCCTGGAATTGGGCCGGGCGGCCATGCGCAGGATTGCTGCCGCCGGCTCCCTGGAAGGCGCAGGGTTCTTGGATTCCACACCGCTGTACATGCGCGAATCCGACGCCAAGGTTCCCGGCCCCCGGAAGCGGGCACTGTGAGCACCGCAGCGGGTGCGCCCGCCCAGCCCAGTCCCGCCGTGCTGCGCGCCATGGAACCGGGCGACATTGACTTCATCACAGCCCTGGACGCCCAACTTTTTGGGGTGGACTGCTGGCCGCGGCACATGTTTGAAGATGAGCTGGCCCAGCCCGAAACCCGGAAGTACATCATCGCCGAGGTTCCGGACGCCTCGCGGCATCCCCAGATTGCAGGCTATGCCGGCCTGATGTGTGTGGAGCCGGTGGGTGACATCCAGACCATTGGCGTCCTGCCGGAGTTTGAGGGCCGTGGCATTGCTCGCGCCATGATGGCCAGCCTCATCGCCGAGGCCGCCCTGCGCGGCGCTAAGGAAATCATGCTCGAGGTCAGCTCCGCCAACCCGCGCGCCCAAGATCTGTACAAACGCAACGGTTTTGAGCACATCCACACGCGGCGCAAGTATTACAGGGACGGCTCGGACGGGCTGATCATGCGCCTGACGCTGCCCGCTCCCACTGATGTGAAGGACCCCTCATGAACCAGAGCAACCCGCTGATTTTGGGCATTGAATCCTCCTGCGATGAGACGGGTGTGGGATTGGTGCGCGGCACAACGCTGCTGACCAACACCGTTTCCTCCTCCATGGAGGAGCACGTCCGTTTTGGTGGCGTGATTCCGGAGATTGCCTCCCGGGCCCATCTGGACGCTTTTGTCCCCACCTTGCAGCAGGCACTTTCCGATGCCGGGGTCACGCTGGCGGACGTGGACGCCATTGCCGTCACGAGCGGACCGGGCCTGGCTGGCGCCCTCATGGTGGGTGTCAGTGCGGCCAAGGCGCTGGCACTGGCCACTGGCAAACCGCTCTATGCCATCAACCACCTGGTGGCGCACGTGGGGGTGGGGCTGCTGGATGAGTCCATCGCTGCGGCGTACGACGGCGGGGCGTTGCCGGAGAATCTCGGCGCCCTGCTGGTCTCCGGCGGGCACACGGAAATTCTGCGGGTGCGCAGCATCGCCTCCGACGTGGAGTTGCTCGGTGCCACGATTGACGACGCCGCGGGGGAGGCCTTTGACAAGGTGGCCCGGCTGCTGGGGCTGAACTACCCGGGCGGGCCCGCGATTGACCGGCTGGCCCGCGAGGGCAACGCCAAGGCCATCCGGTTCCCGCGTGGGCTGACCATGCCCAAATACATGGGCACCGCCGAGGCGCCCGGCCCGCACCGCTACGACTTCTCCTTCTCCGGCCTGAAGACGGCCGTGGCCCGCTGCGTTGAGGGGTACGAGGCCCGCGGCGAGGCCGTTCCCGTGGCCGACGTTGCGGCGTCGTTCCAGGAAGCGGTGCTGGATGTCATCACGGCCAAGGCAGTGCTGGCGTGCAAGGAGCAGGGCATCACCACCTTGCTGCTGGGCGGCGGCGTGGCCGCGAACTCCCGGTTGCGGGAGCTGGCGCAGCAGCGCTGCCTGGCCGCCGGAATTACGTTACTGGTGCCCAAGCTGTCGCTGTGCACCGACAACGGCGCCATGGTGGCGGCCCTGGGGGCGCAACTGGTCATGAACGGTGTTGCCCCCAGTGACCTGGCGTTTGCCCCGGACTCCTCCATGCCGGTGACGAGCATCAGCCTCTAGTCCAAACTTTTCCAACTGGCCCGCAGAAAACGGCGAAAATCATCCATTTTGGCGTGATTTTCGCCGTTTTCTGCGGGTCAGTTTCTTGGGCCGGTGGGGACTAGTTGGTGGCCATCTCGGCAACCAGCGAACGTACCACGGCGCGCAGGTCACCGTCGGTGGCGGTCGCCACGGCCCGTTGGCGCTGGTAGCTGGCACCCTTGTTGAGTATGGCCTCAACGCTTGCCAACTCATCCGCGCAACCCAAACGGGCGGCAACCGGCTCAAGCTTGTTCAGCAGCTCCATGGTGTGCTCGGTGACAAGCTGTTCCTTGCCAGCGGCATCCAAAATGATGATGGCGTCCATGCCATAGCGCGCCGCCCGCCACTTGTTTTCCTGGATGTGCCACGGGGGCATGGTGGGGATGGAGCCGCCGTCGTCCAAGGTATTTGAAAAGTCCTCCACGAGGCACTGGGTGAGGGCGGCAATGGCCCCAATTTCCTCCAGCGTGGACATGCCGTCGCAGATGCGCATTTCGATGGTGCCAAGCCCCGCCACGGGGCGGATGTCCCAACGTATTTCGTTCGTGGCGTCGATGACACCGGTGGTGAACATGTCCTGCACGTAGGACTCGTACCCCGCCCAGTCCGGAAACTGGAACGGCAGGCCGGCCGTGGGGAGTTGCTGGAACATCAGGGCGCGCTGGGAGGCGTATCCGGTGTCTTCGCCGTTCCAATACGGGGAGGAAGCGGACAATGCCTGGAAGTGCGGGAAGTAATTGACCAGTCCATCCAGGACGGGCATGGCCTTGGACACGTGGTCCAGCCCCACATGGACGTGAACTCCGTAAATGAGCATCTGACTGCCCCACCATTGGGTCCTGTCAACCAGCTTGGCGTAGCGTTCCTTGTCAGTGACGGCCTGGGTGCGCGGATTGCTGAACGGGTGGGTGCCGGCGCTGAGCAGGTCAAGACCCAGCGGCGTGGCAGCTTCTCGGAGAATGTTGAGGTTCCGGCGCAGGTCTTCGGTGCCCTCGGCCACCGTGTGGCAGATTCCTGTGACCAATTCCACGGTGTTCTGCAGCATTTCACCCTTGATGTGCGGGTGCTCGCCGTCAGCCATCACCTCGGGGTGGGCTGCTGTAATGTTGGCGAAAACGTCATTGGCGCGGGCGTCCAATTCACCGGTTTGGTGGTCAACCAGAGCGATTTCCCACTCCAGTCCAAGAGTGGACTGCTCTGATTTAGCGAAATCAATCTTCACTGGGGCGCCCCCTTGGCAGCAACTAAAATCTCGGGTGCGAAGCGGCAAAGGCGCCGGGTGCATTCTGATTGTAGTTCAGGTTTTCCGGCACAATGGGGTGTGCCCATTTTGAACAAAGACATGACATTGTGTATTTCCCTCGCCGCACGGCCCAGCAATACTGGTACGCGCTTCCACAATTACCTGTACGACGCCCTAAACCTCAACTACGTCTATAAGGCTTTTGCCCCCAAGGATCTGGGGCAGGCAGTTGCCGGCATTCGGGGTCTGGGCATTCGTGGGGCGGCCGTTTCCATGCCCTACAAGGAAGATGTCATTCCCCTGATCGACGTCATGGATGCCTCCGCCGCCGCCATCGATTCGGTGAACACCATTGTTAACAATGATGGCGTCCTCACGGCCTACAACACCGATTACTTGGCCATTGCCGAATTGCTGGCGAGCCATGAAGTCCCCGCCGATTTCACTGTCTTGTTGCGCGGCTCCGGCGGTATGGCTAAGGCTGTTGCGGCTGCCGTGCACGACGCCGGACTCACTCGCGTTTCGATTGTGGCCCGCAACGCTGTGGCTGGGCAGGCACTGGCCGGTCTGTACGGTTTCGGCTGGCTGCCCGACGTGGGCGGGGCAACGGCTGACTTGCTGATCAACGTCACGCCGCTGGGCATGGCAGGTTCGCAGGAATCAAGCCAATCCTTCGACGACGCCACGGTGGCAGCCGCGCAGCTTGTGTTCGACGTGGTGGCGCTTCCCTCCGAGACGCCTCTCATCAAGGCGGCCCGTGCGGCGGGCAAGCCCGTCATCACCGGCGCTGAGGTCATCGCCATCCAGGCGGCCGAACAGTTTGTCCTCTACACAGGTGTGCGCCCCAGCCCCGAGCTGGTCCGCGAAGCGTCCGAGTTCTCCCGCGCCTAGAGACGCTCTCGCAGCAATGGCTACTTTTTCCGGAACCCTGTCGCACTGAACTGCGAAAGCGTTCCGCTGAAACTGACCACTGCTGCGAGAGCGTCGGGAAAAAACACGCCATTGCTGCGAGAGGGTTTGGGGGGTGTGGTTTAGGGTGCGCCTGTGGCGCCGTGTGGTTCAACCACTACGGCCACCCTGTCCTCGCCGATGCGGGTCAGAATCAGCGTTGCCTTGTTAGGCCCCTTGCCGGACCCTGTGAGGAGCTGGCGGCGCAATTCTTCGGGAGTCGTTGAGACGCCGCGCTTCTTGATGTCCAGCACACCGATCCGGTTGGCCTTGACCCAGCTCTTGAGTGCTTTCACGTTGAAGGGCTTGACCTCCAAAACCTTGTAGCCGCGGGCGAAGGGCGTGTCCACCGGAGTATCCGTGCAGATGTAGGCGATGTGCTCGTCCACTAGGTGCGCACCCATGGTGCGGGCCAAATCCGCCACCAACCCTGCACGGATCACGGCGCCGTCGGGCTCGTAGAGGTACCCGGCGATGGGGCCCACCTCAACGTCCTGGGCGCCGGGATCGTAGGCCACGGTGCTGGTGAGTTCATGCATGCCGTGCGGCCCCACCACCAGGGCTGCTCGGCGGATGCCGGGGCGGGCCAGCGCATTGAAGTACAGGCCAGCTTCCACCACATCTCCGTTGACGGATATCCATTGCGCCTCGGCGGACTCCGGGACGGCCTCGTGCGGAATGCCGGGACCCATTTTGACGCCCACGGCCTTGCCGGAATCGGCCAGCTTTTCCACGAATGACAGCGGCGGTGAAAATGCTTCGGGGTCAAAGAGCCTGGTGGTTCCTGAGGTGTTGGTGGTGCGGCGGGCCGGATCCAGCCAGACGCCCTCAATGCCGCTCAGGTCCGTTTCCTCGGCGCGGCCGCAAATGACAGTCGCCTCGGGGAAGGGCATGAGGTTCACGGTGGTGCAGGCTGCCGTAATTTCATCCATCTCCACAGCTGTCACGACAATGTCCAAGCTGGCCATGGCGAGTGAATCCGCACCCAGGCCGCAGCCCAGATCGGCCACCCTGATGATCCCGGCTGCCGTAAACCGCTGCGCGTGCAACGCCGCAATGCTCAAACGGGTGGCCTGCTCCAAGCCAGCCTGGGTGAACAGCATTTGGTGCGCGAATTCGCCAAACTTCGCCTCAGCCTTGGCCCGCAGTCTCGATTGGGTGAGCGCAGCCGCCACCAGCTCGGGGGAATGCCCGGCTTTGCGCAGGGATTCGTTGAGTTTGAGGGAATCGGCGTCCGCATAGGGGCCCAGAGAGGACAGAAGTTCCCATCCAGCAACGGTGAGAAGAGGGGAAATCGCATCAGTGGACATAACTAAATCGTAACCGCCAGCCATTACGTGACGAGCGTCACCGCAAATAGCGCACTAATAATTTGCGCAATTATTCCTTGTCGTAATAGCGTTCTAAGGAACGCCTAAGGATTGCCTAAGCTAATCTAACTTTTGGAGAAATACGATGTTGAAGAAGCACCTGCTGACTTTCGCAGCCACCGCCGCCGTCCTGGCTCTGACCGCCTGCGGCCAAAGCGGCACGGCAGGTGCACAAGACAAAGCGTCCGGCACTGTCTCCATCACGCATGCTCAGGGCACTGCAGACATTCCACTGAACCCGAAGAAGGTCTACACGTTTGACCTGGGCGTGCTGGACACCTTGGACGTTTTGGACGTCCCGGTTGCGGGCGTGCCGCAGGCCAACCTGCCCGCAGCGCTGAAGGAGTACGCCTCCAAGGATGTCGCCAACATCGGCACCATGAAGGAACCCGATTTTGAAGCGATCAGTGCCGGCGCCCCCGACTTGATCATCATCTCCGGCCGCACCGCAGGCTCCTACGCCGAACTGAGCAAGATTGCCCCCACCATTGACCTGAGTGTGGACGCGAAAGCTCCGCTGGAATCTTTCAAGACAGTCTCAACAAGCCTTGGCAAGATCTTTGACAAGGAGGCTGTGGTCACCGAGAAGATCAAGGCCATTGACGCCAAGATCGCCGATACCAAGGCCAAGGCCCCCACAGCCGGCACCGGTCTGATTGTCATGACCAGTGGCGGTGAGCTCACCGCCTACGGTGCAGGCTCCCGCTTTGGCCTGATCCACGATGTCTTGGGCGTGCCCACGGCAACGGATGTCAAGGCCGAGGGCTCGCATGGCGAGGCCATCTCCAACGAGTTCATTTCGAAGACCAACCCCGCCAGCCTGTATGTGATCGACCGCGACGTTGCCACCGGTGAATCCGCAGGTGCGGCGAAGGCTGTTCTGGACAACCCGCTGGTTCAGGGCACCGATGCTGCCAAGAATGACCGCATCACCTACCTCGACCCGGCCAGCTGGTACTTGGTGGGCTACGGCCTCAACAATGTAGACGCCATGGTCGGTGCCATCGCAGGCTCGGTAGCGAAGGCATAATTGCCCCTACTGCGTACCTCTTGGTAGCGAGCAGCTGGACCTCAAGAAGACAAAACTCAAGGATTTCCTGTGTCACTTGCAACGGCTGAAGCCGCGCCCAAGGTGAGTTCAATGCGACGCCCCATCAGTTCCGGCACCATGCTGGCGCTGGGTGGGGCTGCCGTGTTGGTGCTGGCCATTGCGAGCATGTTTGTGGGCGTCAGTGACGTCTCCCTGCCAGCTCTGATGGCGGGGGACCCTCACGCCTGGCACGTGCTCTGGGTCAGCAGGATCCCGCGGACCATCTCCGTCATTCTGGCTGGCGCCGCTGTCAGCGTGGCCGGGTTGATCATGCAACTCATGGCCAGAAACAAGTTCGTTGAACCCTCCATGGTGGGTACGGTTGAATCTGCCTCACTGGGAATCCTTGCCGTCACCGTATTATTCCCGGCAGCCTCACTGTTCGCCAAAATGGGTGTTGCCAGTGTTTTTGCCATGGCCGGAACGGCCTTGTTCTTGGTGATTCTGCGCCGGATGCCCTTGCGCAACACCTTGGTGGTGCCGCTCGTGGGCATCATGCTCGGTGGAGTCATCGCCGCCGTCACCACCTTTTTTGCCTACCGCTTTGACCTGCTGCAAACCTTGAATTCGTGGATGGTGGGGGACTTCTCGGGCGTCATCCAGGGCCGCTATGAGCTGCTGTATCTGGTGGGCGCACTGACTGTTGTGGGGTTCATCTGTGCCGATCGATTCACTGTCATCGGCTTGGGGGAGGAGTTCACCACCAATTTGGGTATGAACTACAACCGCATCATGATGCTGGGCCTGGTGATCGTGTCCTTGATCAGCGCCGTGGTGGTGGTCTCCGTGGGTGCCATCCCGTTCCTGGGCTTGATAGTGCCGAATCTGGTGTCCATGTTTTTCGGCGACAACGTCCGCCGCGCCATCCCGTGGGTGGCAGTTTTTGGTGCCGCCTTTGTCCTGGTGTGCGACATCATTGGACGTACCATTCGCTACCCGTTTGAGATCCCTGTAGGCATCATTGTCTCCGCCGTGGGCAGCTTGATCTTCTTGTACTTGCTTCTGGGAAGGAAGAAAAGGAATGCCAACTAGTCCGCTCCCGGCAGCACTGTCCATCAACGCCCGCACGCCCGGCGCCAAGAAATTTGAACTGTCCTCAACAGTCCTGTTGACGATTTTGGCAGTGCTTGCGGCCACATTGATTCTGGTCTTCATGACGGTCGAGATCCGCGGGAATTTGGGCTACATTCTCCCTCGCCGCGCCATCAAAGTCGGCTCGATGATCCTGGTGGCGTATGCGGTGGGCATGTCCACAGTGCTGTTTCAAACAGTGACGGCAAACCGCATCCTGACCCCGTCCATCATGGGCTTCGATGCCCTGTACATTTTGCTGCAGACCGTCCTGACGTTTGTGTTGGGCGGCCAGGTGCTGCTGTCCCTGCCCACACCGCTGAAGTTCGGGATGCAGGTGCTGCTGATGGTGGCCTTCTCCTTGTTGCTGTACCGCTGGCTATTTACGGGCAACGGCAAGAGCCTGCACCTGATGCTGCTGGTGGGCATAGTCTTTGGCACCTTGTTCCGAGGGTTCTCCGCACTGCTGCAGCGGCTCATGGATCCCAGTGAGTTCTTGATCTTGCAGGACCTGTTCTTTGCCTCCTTCAATCAGGTGGACGGGACGTTACTGCTCGTGGCGATTGCCGCCGTCGTCCTTGTCTCCGTCCCTGCCTGGCGCCTGCGCCGCGAGTACGACGTCCTGGCGTTGGGCCGTGAAACATCCATCAATCTGGGTGTGGACCACCGCAAGGCCGTGACCAAAACGCTGGTGATCTGCTCCGTCCTGGTAGCGGTCTCCACAGCACTGGTGGGGCCCATCACCTTCTTCGGCCTGCTGGTGGCGTCGCTTGCCTACCAGCTGGTGCCCAAGTTCAAGCACGCCACAGTGCTCCCCGTCGCCGTACTCCTGGGCATCATCTCGCTGGTGGGCGGGCAGCTGGTGCTTGAACGCATTTTTGATTTCAACAGTGCGTTGAGCATTGTCATCGAATTTATTGGCGGCTTGGTGTTCATCGGGCTGCTGTTGAAAGGCTCACTGAAGTGATTGAAATTTCCGGTGTCAGCAAGTCCTACGGCAGCCAAAAAGTGGTGGACAACGTCACGGCAACCATCCCAGCTGGCGGGGTCACCTCCATCATTGGCCCCAACGGCGCAGGCAAATCCACGCTGCTTTCCATGATCAGCCGCCTGCTGCCCATGGACGCCGGCGGTGTCGCCGTTGGTGGCCTCGATGTCAGCACCACACCCAGCCGTGAGCTGTCCCAGACCATGGCCATCCTGCGCCAGGAGAACCAGCTCAGTGTTCGGCTCTCGGTGCGAGACCTGGTGGGTTTTGGCCGCTTCCCGCACAACGGCGGCCGCGGCACGGCGGCCGACAAAATCCACATCGACCAGGCCTTGGACTACCTGGAGCTGGGTCCGCTGGCGGACCGTTTCGTGGACGAACTCTCAGGCGGCCAGCGCCAGCGCGCCTTCATCGCCATGGTGCTGGCGCAGGACACCAAATACCTGCTCCTCGATGAGCCGCTGAACAACCTGGACATGAAGCACTCGGTTCACATGATGCGCACACTGCGAAAAATGGCCGATGAATTGGGAAAAACCGTTGTGCTGGTCATCCACGACATCAACTTTGCCTCGTGCTACTCGGACAACATCTTGGCCATGAAGGACGGCAAGCTGATCGCCCAGGGCACCCCTGTCGAACTCATGCACAGCTCCGTGCTGGCCGATGTGTACGACATCGACATACGCATCGAGGAAATTGACGGCAACAGGATCGGCGTCTACTTCGCCTAACCCATCTGTGACGCACTTGTTGCATCAAAACGCGCTGGGAAGGCGCTTTCCAATGCAACAACTGCGTCACAGATGGGGGACTAGGTGTCCTTGCGGATCCAGCGGAACGTTAGCTTGCATAGGATCAGCCCCACAACAAGCCACAGCCCCATGACCAGTGCCACCAGGCCCAGATTCCAGGCGCCGCCCGGTTCGGCCTGCTCAAAGGCGGCGGGCAGAAACACGCTGCGCATGCCCTGGGCCATCCATTTCAGCGGGAACACGCTGGCAACGTTTTGCAGCCAGCCGGGCAGCTGCGAAAAGTTCAGGTACACCCCGGAGATGAACTGCAGCAACAACACAATGGGGATCACCACGGCCGTGGCGCTTTTGCCGGTGCGAGGCAGGGCGGACAGGGCAATGCCCAGCACGCAACTGGTGATGACGCCAAACAAAAACACCCAGGCGAATGTCAGCCACTTGCCCGGTTCGCTGGGCAGGGCCACGTCAAAGGCAAAACGAGCCACGAGCAGCAGCAGCGTCACCTGCAGGACGGAGCTGACCATGACCATGCCGATCTTGCCCATGAAGTAGGAAAACACCGGCAGGGGAGTGCCGCCTAGCCGCTTCAAGGTGCCGTCGCCCTTCTCCCCGGCAATGTCCACGCCCAGATTCTGCACGCCGCTGAGCAGCATGCCCGCGGCCACCATGCCGGGTACGTAAAACGCGGCAAAGGAGATGCCGCCGCTGCCATCCGGGGCTGCCCCGATGGTGCCGCTGGTACTGAAGGCCACTGCGAAAATGGACAGCATCACGATCGGGAATAGGAACGTGAAAAAGACTGAGTCGCCCTGCCTGAAGTACAGCCTGAGTTCGTAGCCGATCCGCCGGGTGCCCAATGAAAGTGTTCTCATGCCACGTCCTGCTCTTCGCGTGCTGCGGCTGCACGGGTGCCCACCAAGTCTAGATAAATGTCCTCCAGGCTGGGACGGGTGATTTCCAATGCCTCCACCTCGCCGCCTGCCTCGCTGTAGAGCTTCGCCGCGAGTGCCGCGGGTTCCGTCGTGCGTTCTACCCGGACGACGCCGTCCTGCCGCCACCGCACGAGCGGCACCCTTGCGCCGGCCCCGCCAATCTCATCGATGCGGCCAATGTCCACGAGTTTACCGCCCACAATGACTCCAGCTCTGTCGGCCAGGGTCGCGGCCTCATCCAAGTAGTGCGTTGTCAGCAGGATGGTGGTGCCCTCGGCCTTGAGCTGGTTGATCAAATCCCAAAATTGCCGCCGAGCCTCAGGGTCGAAGCCGGTGGTGGGTTCGTCCAAGAACAGCAGCTTGGGGCGGCCGATGATGCCCAGTGCCACATCCACCCGCCGGCGCTGCCCGCCGGAAAGCTTGCTGATCCTGGTCTTTTCCTTGCCAGCCAGTCCCACGGCCTCGATCACTTCCCCCACCGTGCGCGGGTTCGGGTAGTACCCGGCAAAGTGGGACAGCTGTTCAAGCACCGTAACGTTGCCACTCTCCCCGCTTGATTGCAGCACAATGCCCAGCTGGGCCTTCCACTCCAATCCGCCGTGTTGGGGATCGATGCCCAGAACGCTGACCTCCCCGTTGCTGCGGTCCCGGTAACCCTCGAGAATCTCAATCGTGGTGCTTTTCCCTGCACCGTTGGGACCCAGCAAGGCAAAGGTTTCCCCGCTATGGATGTCAAAACTGATGCCATCCACGGCCGTGAAGGCGCCGTAGGACTTCCTGAGATCACGCACGTGCACCGGCACTTGGCTGCTTGTCATTTGTTCATCCTTGCACCAAGAAGGGAACCCGAACAGCACCCGCGCAAAATTGGCGGCGCGTTGGGTTGGTGGGGCGTGAGAGCGCAGCTCATGAGACTTCCGGCCCTGCAACCGCATTTGATGCGCACTCACCACGAACACCGCACACCCGTCCCGGCGCAAAGGTGCGCCGTGAGCGAAACCAGGCCCGCCGACGTCGCACTTTTAAGTCGAAAACTGGCACTCGCCTTGACCGAGTGCTAATCAATTCCATAGAGTCAGAGTTAGCACTCTCACCCCGAGGGTGCTAACTTGCTTATCTTTTTGGCCATGGGAGCAACACCGGCACCGCGACGACGGTTGGGGCTCCTGATAAACATGGTGAAGAAGACTGCCAGCCATCCAAAGAATTTACGTGTGAAGGAGAGGTCCGAGTGTCGGTCTCTATTAAGCCTCTTGAGGATCGTATTGTTGTTCGCCAGCTCGAAGCAGAGCTGACCACCGCTTCCGGTCTGGTTATCCCGGACACTGCCAAGGAAAAGCCCCAGGAGGGCGAAGTTGTGGCAGTTGGACCCGGCCGCGTTGACGACAACGGCAACCGTGTCCCGATCGATGTTGCCGTTGGCGACGTTGTCATCTACTCCAAGTACGGTGGAACCGAAGTGAAGACCGGTGGCGAAGAGCTCCTGGTTCTCTCGGCCCGCGACGTACTGGCCATCGTCGTTAAGTAACGACTTTTGCTCTAGTAACCACTTTGTAAAGCCCCGCGGCCGGGACCGTTCTTAGGTCACGAGCGCGGGGTCTTTGCGTGAAAGGACACACCGCATGGCTAAGCAGCTTGCATTTAATGACGACGCACGGAAGGCCCTTGAGGCCGGTATCGACAAGTTGGCGGACACCGTTAAGGTGACCCTCGGCCCGCGCGGTCGCAACGTAGTACTGGACAAGAAGTGGGGCGCTCCCACCATCACCAACGACGGCGTCACGATCGCCCGCGAGGTGGAGTTGGAAGACCCGTACGAGAACCTCGGCGCACAGTTGGCCAAGGAAGTTGCCACGAAGACCAACGATGTTGCCGGTGACGGCACCACCACGGCCACCGTTTTGGCACAGGCTCTGGTCAAGGAAGGCCTGCGCAACGTTGCCGCAGGTGCGGCTCCCGGCGAGCTCAAGCGCGGCATCCAGGTTTCCGTTGAAGCCATTGCCAAGCGCCTGCTGGAGAACGCCCGCCCGGTTGAGGGTGGACAGGTTGCAGAAGTTGCCGCCATCTCCGCTCAGAGCCAGGAAATCGGCGACCTGCTCGCCGAGGCATTCGACAAGGTCGGCAAGGATGGTGTGATCACCATCGAGGAATCCTCCACCACCTCCACCGAACTGGTCCTCACCGAGGGCATGCAGTTCGACAAGGGCTACCTGTCCCCGTACTTCGTCACAGACGCAGAACGCCAGGAAGCTGTCATGGAAGATGCACTGGTTTTGATCAACCAGGGCAAGATCTCCAGCCTGCAGGAATTCCTGCCGCTGCTTGAAAAGGCACTTGCTGCCAACAAGCCGCTGTTCATCATTGCCGAAGACGTTGACGGCGAGGCCCTGTCCACGCTGATCGTCAACCGCTTGCGCGGCACCTTGAACGTAGTTGCCGTCAAGGCTCCGGGCTTCGGCGACCGCCGCAAGGCCATGCTGCAGGACATTGCAATCCTGACCGGCGCACAGGTTGTCTCCCCGGAGATCGGCCTGACTCTGGACCAGGTTGGCCTTGAAGTACTGGGTACGGCCCGCCGCATCACAGTCACCAAGGACAACACCACCATCGTTGACGGTGCCGGCACGGCTGAGGAAGTTGCCGACCGCGTTGCCCAGCTGCATGCTGAGCTCAAGCGCACCGACTCCGACTGGGACAAGGAAAAGCTGCAGGAACGCCTGGCCAAGCTGGCCGGCGGCATCGGCGTGATCAAGGTTGGCGCAGCCACCGAGGTTGAGCTGAAGGAAAAGAAGCACCGCATTGAGGACGCTGTATCCGCAACGCGTGCCGCTTTGGAAGAAGGCATTGTTGCCGGTGGCGGTTCCGCACTGGTCCAGGCCGCCAAGGCTCTTGACGAGGATGCCACCGTTGCAGCCCTGACCGGCGATGCAGCAACAGCTGTTGAACTGGTTCGCAAGGCTGTTGCCCAGCCGCTGCGCTGGATTGCCCAGAACGCCGGCCACGACGGCTACGTTGTTGTGCACAAGGTTGGCGAACTCGAAGACGGCTTCGGCTTCAACGCAGCCACCGGCGAGTACGAGAACCTGGTCAACGCCGGCGTCATCGACCCGGTCAAGGTCACTCGTTCGGCCCTGCGCAACGCGGCCTCCATCGCAGCTTTGGTGCTCACCACCGAAGTTCTCGTGACGGACAAGCCTGCCGATGCCGAGGAAGCCAGCCACCAGCACTAACTGGGGCCCGGCCGGATAAAAAAATGCCGCCGTTCCCGCATTTTGCCACCGATATACCGGTGGCATTTTGCGGGAACGGCGGCATTTTTGCTTTAGCGGCGGAAAGTGCTGCGAACTCCCGGCCGTGGCGGCCCAAATTTCGCCCGGGCCGGTGTGTGCTGAGAGGGTGCCGGACGACGTCGTCGGATCAGCCGGTAGATGAGCAAGACTGCCGCGGCCGAGACAATGATGCCGGCAATGTTGAGCAGGAGCTGCAGGGCGGAGCCGGCTGCACGGTCGGGCTGGCCCAGCACCAATGCCACGGCAACATACCCCGCTGCTGGAACGGTGGTGACCGAGATGAAAACACCCACCAACATGGTGGATTTGCGCCCAATCAGTGACAACATTCCGGCGGCGCCCGCCAGGACCGCCACGATGAATGAATACCAGCCGGGGTGGTAGATGAATTCCGTGGAGCTTGACCCGGCCATGACCTCGGCCGGGTCAAAGAGGCCCAGCGGGACTGAAACGGCTGCTGCCAGCGCTGTGACGGCCATGGCCAGCGGGAACCCAACCACCAGGGCCAGGGCCGCGCGTCGGGCAAGTTTCCAGCGCCTGTCCACGAGCGCCAGGGCCAGGCCGGCGAGGGCACCGAACTCCGGCCCCAACACCATGGCTCCAACAATGGCGATCGTGGAGTCCGTGACAATGCCAATGCCCGCCAGCTGCACGGCGATGATCATGAAGGCCAGGTAGCTCCACGTCAGCTTGGACTCCTCGCTGGTGTCCTTCTCCACCTCATCCCAAATGATGGCGTCAGCCTCCTCCCCGGGCACAGCGCTGTCGGCGTCCTCAAGGCGCTTCGAGATCACCAGTTCCGGGGTGGTGATGGTGACCGAGCCGATCCCCTCAATGTTGATCGCATGGAGTTTCTCCAACAGCTCTTCAACACATTCCCGAACAGCCTGCACGGTAATGACGTCACCGGCTGGAACTAAGGAGGCGCCCTGAAGCCTGGAAACTTCAGAAACACCGGCATGATTCGTGACAAGGTCCACCACCCGGTCCGAGAGCCCTGCCGGAATAACAATACGAATTTGCAGTGCCATCAGCTGCTTCCTGTGGGGCCGGTTGGTTGATCGGAACACTACTACAGGACCGCCCTCTGGGCGCTGCCAATACTGCCCGCCGCGGGGCGCCTCGTGTGACCCAGACCTCGGGAATAGGGTCAGGGCGGCTTTCGTTTTAGAATGTAAGCAACGCACAGACAGGCTCCGTAATCACGGGACCAGTCATCGGATGCACACCCTTAAATGGTTCTACCCCCGCCAAGGAGCCTTCGTGTCCCAGCCTGAAATTCATGACCCCTTCGCCTTTGTTGGCCTGACCTACGACGACGTCCTGCTCCTTCCCGGCCACACCAACGTCATCCCTTCCGAAGCTGACACCAGCTCACGTGTTTCCAAGCGCATCACCGTGCAGACACCGTTGCTGTCGGCCGCCATGGATACCGTGACCGAATCGCGCATGGCCATCGCCATGGCCCGCCAGGGTGGTTTGGGTGTTGTGCACCGCAACCTGTCCATAGAGCGCCAGGCCGAAGAAGTTGACCTGGTCAAGCGCAGCGAATCAGGCATGATCACCAACCCCGTCACCGTTGGTCCGGACGCCACCTTGGCCGAGCTGGACGAGTTGTGCTCACGCTTCCGCGTTTCCGGCCTGCCCGTGGTTGACACAGACGGCCGCCTGGTGGGTATCGTGACCAACCGGGACACCGTTTTCATCCCGGAGAGCGAATACTCCCAGCGCCTGGTCCGCGACGTCATGACCCACATGCCGCTGATCACCGGCAAGGTTGGCATCAGCCGCGAAGAGGCCTCCTTGCTGCTGGGCAAGAACAAGATTGAAAAGCTTCCCCTGGTGGATGCTGCCGGCGTGCTCCGCGGCCTCATCACCGTCAAGGACTTCGCCAAGGCCGAGCAGTACCCGCTGGCCACCAAGGATGACAAGGGCCGCCTGCGCGTCGGTGCGGCCATTGGCTTCTTCGGCGACGGCTTTGAGCGCGCCATGACACTGGTTGAGGCAGGCGTTGACGCCCTGTTCGTTGACACCGCCAACGGCCACAGCCAGGGTGTTTTGGAAATGATCCAGCGCCTCAAGAGCGAGAAGGCTGCCGCCCACGTTGACGTCATTGGTGGCCAGGCCGCCACTCGTGAAGGCGCCCAAGCCCTGATCGACGCCGGTGCCGACGGCATCAAGGTTGGCGTTGGTCCGGGTTCCATCTGCACCACCCGTGTGGTGGCAGGCGTTGGCGTTCCGCAGATCACAGCCATCTACGAATCCGCCAAGGCTGCCATCCCGGCCGGCGTGCCGTTGATTGCCGACGGCGGCCTGCAGTACTCGGGCGACATCGGCAAGGCGCTGGTTGCCGGTGCCGACACCGTGATGCTGGGTTCCCTGCTGGCCGGCACCGAGGAGTCCCCGGGCGAGACAGTCTTTATCAACGGCAAGCAGTTCAAGGCCTACCGTGGCATGGGCTCCTTGGGTGCCATGCAGTCCCGCGGCAAGAACACCTCCTACTCCAAGGACCGTTACTTCCAGGCGGATGTCACGGGCGACGAGAAGCTCATCCCCGAAGGCATCGAAGGCCGTGTGGCCTACCGCGGCCCGCTCTCCTCGGTTGCGTACCAGTTGGTGGGTGGCCTGCGCCAGACCATGTTCTACGTTGGCTCCCCGACCATCCCGGAGCTGAAGGCGCGCGGCAAGTTTGTCCGCATCACCGCAGCTGGCCTGAAGGAATCCCACCCTCATGACATCACCATGACCGTGGAAGCCCCGAACTACAAGTAGTCCCCCGCCGTCGTACGTTAAGAGAGTCTTGTGCACGAGGGCGTTCTTGGGCGGGCAGCGATGAGTGGTTAGAATCAGCAACATCCCGTGCACCACACAACAGAAGGACACTCTTGAAGTTCGACGACATACTCCTGATGCTGATCGCCGCTGAGCCGGGCACAGGCTATGACATGCGCCGACGGCTCTCCACCGAGGGTGTGTTTATCCGGGCCAACGTGGACCAGTCCCAGATCTACAGAACCTTGGCCAGGCTGCAGCGGGCCGGCATGGTGGATTTTGTGGAGGAGAAAAGAGAAAATGCTCCGAATGCCAAGGTCTACTCGCTGACGCCCACCGGGATTGTGTACCTGCAGGAATTCACCGAGTTGGACTATGTCCCGGCCGAGCGATGGCAGGAAGCGGATTTTGGGGCGCAGTATCAGTGCCGAATGTGGCTCAATCCAACTGCGGTCCCGAGGATGTTGGAGATTGAACTGAGTTTCCGAAGGCAGCAGATCGCCAAGTATCGAAATCGGGACCGCACCATCCGCGTGAACAATCCGGCCTTCGACATTGACCAGGACCTGATCAAGGAATTTAGGAACAACTCCCACGAATTCGGTGCCCGATCAATGGACCAATGGGTTGATTGGGTGGAGTCCCAATTGAAAGTCTGGAAACAGCGTCTGGCGGAGCGCTCCTAGGCTTGCCAGCCCAGCTTGACGGGACACTTTAGCCTGCCCTGAAACAGGCCGGGTCCTGGATATTTGTCATCCCCTCAATTCTCTCCTTGACACGGCTTGGTGTCGTGCGTCACTATAGGACAAATCACTATAGGCGTCGTCCTATAGTGGCGCTTGTGGAAACCTGCTCCTTTGTTGGCAGGGATCCCTGGCTCAGACACGTTCAAGGGAGAATGACTATGAGATCCATGCGGATAGCAGCAACAGCTGCCGTTCTTGCCCTCGCACTCGGGTTGGGTGCATGTTCTGCTTCGCCGAAGCAAGCTGCCAATGGCCAGGGGGCCGGTGTCGGCACCCTCACGCTTGCGTCATTGGCGGACAATAATTCGTTTGACCGCGCAGCGCTAGAAATTGGTCACAAGGTCCAGTATTGGATGCCGGTTTTTGACACGCTGCTGGTTCTCGACCCGGATTCGGTGCCGCAGCCCGGTCTAGCCACCGAATGGTCCTACAACGAGGACAACACAGTACTTTCCCTGACGTTGCGCGAAGGCGTGAAATTCAGCGATGGCACACCGTTTGATGCCCCAGTGGTGGCAGCAAACCTTGACTACCTGAAGAAGGGTGGCGGCCAGAACGCCTACATGGCCAAGTCGATTGAGACGGTGGACGTTGTTGATGCCACCCACGTCGACGTGGTGCTGAGTGCCCCGGATCCCGGGCTCCTTGGCTACCTCGGCGTTGTTGGCGGGGCCATGGCAAGTCTGGGTTCGCTGACGGCAAGCGACAAGGCCACCAACCCCGTCGGCACCGGCCCGTATGTGCTGGACACGGCCAAGACAGTGGCGGGCAGCCAGTTTGTGTATGAACGCAAAGCTGACTACTGGGACCTGAAATCTTTCCCCTACGAGAAGCTCATCATCAAACCGATGACAGATGTTACTGCCCGCATCAACGCCCTCAAATCGGGCCAGGTGAACGGCGGGTCCATCGACGCCAAGAGCATTGCAGAAGCCAAGGCAAGCGGCCTGCAGGTGACCACCACCCAGGTTGACTGGACGGGCCTGTTCCTGGCTGACCGTGAAGGCAAGGTTGTTCCCGCGCTCGGTGATGTGCGCGTGCGTCAAGCGATCAACTACCTCTTCGACGCTCCAGCACTCCTGAAGGGAATCGGCTTGGGTCACGGCGAAGTCACCAATCAGGTCTTCGGCGTGTCCAGTCAGGCCTACGTGCCGGAGCTGGACAACTACTACACCCATGATGAGGCGAAGGCGAAGAAACTCATGGCCGACGCCGGATATGCCGACGGATTCACTGTTCAAATGCCCGATTCGCCCGGGTTTGCTGCTGTCAGCCCGGTCCTCGAGCAGACACTCCTCAAGCTCAACATCAAGACCGAATGGGTCAAGGTTGCCCCCGATGCGCTCATTGGCCAGATTCTTGCGGGTAAATTCCCCATGTTCTTGTTCAACCTGGGAAGCCAAACGGCGTGGCAGGACATTCAAAAGCTCGCGTTGCCGACTTCGCCGTGGAACACCTCCAAGGTGAACTCGGAAGAACTTATGGGCTTGGTGAAGAAGGCCCAATTCGCCACGGGCTCAGAGCAGGACACCGCAATGGCGGCCGTGAACACCTGGCTCGTCACAAACGCTTGGTTCGCCCCGCTCTACCGCATGTCCTTGCCCTATGGAACAGATGCCACGACAAATGTGGTGCTCCAATCGCAAAACGCTGCCCCGTGGATTCGCAGCTACTCGCCCGCCCACTGATTCTCCCTGGGGCGGTCGGCCACGTCCGGGCCGCCCCAACTCACTGACAGGCAATTTTCATGCTCCCTTTTGTGATTCGACGGCTCCTTTCCGGAGTGGTCCTGGTTTTTGTGATTGCAACAATCACGTTCGTGCTGATTAATTCCTCGACGGGAAACGTTGCACGGAACATTCTTGGCGAAAACGCCACGGCTGAGCAGGTGGCGGCCAAGACCACCGAGCTTGGCCTCGATCAGCCTCTCCTCAGCCAGTACTTCAGCTGGCTGGGGGGAGCGCTCTCCGGGAACTTTGGTAGCTCGTGGCTGAACAGCGAATCCGTGACCGATGCCCTGATGAGCCGGATGCCGGTCACCCTTTCCATGGTTGTCAGCGCCATTATCGTCATCGCGTTGATCAGTGCCGTGCTTGGTGTCACGGCGGCTGTCAAGGGTGGCCGGCTCGACCGGCTCATTCAGGTGGTCAGCGTCGTTGGTTTCGCCCTGCCCAACTTCTGGGTGGCACTGATGCTGGTCCTGACTTTTTCATTGTCCCTGCAACTGTTGCCAGCCACAGGCTATGTGGCGCCGTCGGAGAGCCTCCTGGGATGGGCTGCGACGCTTCTGCTGCCCGTCACCTCGCTCGTCTTGGGTGGGGTGGCCTCGGCCGCGCAACAAATTCGTGGCGCAACCATTGATGTGCTGCGGCAAGACTACATCCGCACCTTGCACGCCCGCGGATTGTCCCCCCGGTCGGTGGTGCTCAAGCACGCGCTGCGCAATGCAGCAGGCCCTGCGCTGACAGTGCTGTCATTGCAATTTATTGCCTTGCTAGGTGGCGCAGTGGTGATTGAGCGGGTCTTCGCCATTCCTGGCATTGGCACGCTGACAGTCAACGCTGCCCTGAGCGGCGACGTCCCGCTGCTCATGGGGATTGTTGTTGTGATGGCAATTCTTGTGGTTCTTGTCAACCTGGTCATTGATATTGCCAATGGTTGGGTCAATCCGAAGGTGCGTGTGCAATGACCGAATCCGTAAAACCCGTCGTCGCGGCAGCGCCGCCTGCAGTGCGCCAAAGTATTCTGCGCACAGTTCTGCACAATCCCATGGGGTTGGGGGCGGTCATTGTGTTGTCCGCCGTTGTCCTCCTCAGCATCTTTGCGCCCTTGTTCGCACCCCACAGCCCCACCGAGGTGCGTATTGACCTGATCAACGCGCCACCCGGTGGCGAGTTCCTGCTCGGTGGTGACGGTGCCGGGCGTGACATCCTCAGCCGGCTCGTCTTCGCCGGCCGCAACACGCTCGTTGGGGCCTTGATTGCCGTTTTTGTTGGCATGACGGGCGGCGTTGTTTCAGGTCTTCTTGCCGGGTACTTTGGTAAGTTCTTTGACTCCTTGTCGAGCTGGGTGGCCAATGTCCTGATGGCCATGCCGTCCATGATCCTGTTGTTGGCCCTGTTCAAGGCCCTCGGCTCCTCAATGTTCATTGCCATGGCAGTGTTTGGTGTTCTCATCGCCCCTGGTTTCTTCCGGCTGGTTCGAGGACTGGTGATCAACGTCAAGAATGAACTCTATGTTGATGCAGCGAGAGTTTCGGGCCTGAGCAACCTGCGCATCATTGGCCGGCATATCGTGCTGGTGGTCCGGGCTCCCATGGTAATCCATACTGCTGTTGTCTCCGGTGTGGCCATTGTGCTCCAGTCGGGCCTGGAATTTCTTGGCCTGGGCGATCCGTCGCTCCCCACTTGGGGCGGGATGCTCCAGGATGCCTTCGCTAACATTTACGTTTCCCCCACCGCTATCATTTGGCCAGGCACGGCCATCGCCATTACCGTGGCGTCGCTGGTACTGCTGGGCAACGCCATTCGTGACGGGTTCCAACGCGTGGACAGCGGTCCGGCAAAGGGCCGTGCAACGCGCCGGGCGCCCCAGAGCAGTTCCCCGGAAACGAAACAACGGACAGTGCCGGTGACGCCGGCGACCGACGACGGCCCCGATGTCCTGCTGCGCTTGACCGGTGTTGGGGTGGGCTACCCTGCCGGCACAACAAGCAAGGAGGTTGTGCGGGGCGTTGACCTGCACGTGCGCCGGGGTGAAGTGCTCGGACTTGTGGGCGAATCCGGTTCGGGCAAGACGCAAACTGCCTTCGCCATTTTGGGCCTACTGGCACCCGGGGGGCACGTTACCCGCGGCAGCATCACCTTCGATGGCAAGGAGATCTCAGATCTGCCGGCCCCGGCAATGCGGGCACTGCGCGGCAGGCGTATTGCCTACGTGCCGCAGGAGCCCATGAGCAATCTTGACCCATCATTTCGGATCGGGGACCAGCTCACCGAGCCGCTGCGGGCGGTCCTGGGTTTGTCCAAGAAGCAGGCTGAAGAGAAGGCGCTGGAGTTGCTGGCCCGGGTGGGGATTTCCCATCCCCGACGGACATTCGACGCATACCCCCATGAGATTTCAGGTGGCATGGCGCAAAGGGTTCTTATTGCCGGCGCAATCTCGTGCGGTCCCGACCTCCTGATAGCCGATGAGGTGACAACAGCCCTCGATGTGACGGTCCAGGCCGACGTGCTAGAGCTGCTGCGGGAACTGCAGAGTGAACTAGCCATGGGAGTCATTCTTGTCACCCACAACTTTGGGGTGGTCGCCGATCTGTGCGACCGGGTGGCCGTGATGCAGAACGGGCAGGTCATTGAGACAAACACTGCCCTGGAACTCTTTGCCAACCCGACGCACCCCTACACCCAGATGCTGCTGTCATCGACCCTGGAAGACAGTGTCCCCAGAGACCTCGTAGTCACAAAGCAAGGAGCACAATGATGAGCCAAACCATGTCGCAACCCGGTGCGGAGCTCCTCCGTGTCGAAAACGTTGTGGTCGATTTCCCTCTGCGGGGCTGGCGCAAGCCGGACTTCCGTGCCTTGCGCGGAGTATCGCTGGATATCCGCGCCGGGGAAACGGTGGGCTTGGTGGGCGAGTCGGGCTCGGGCAAGACAACCCTGGGTCGCGCTGTTCTCGGGCTGGCGCCCGTGGCCTCCGGGAGCATAAAGTTCGACGGCGTAGAACTGGCGGGTGCCACCATGCAGCAGCGACGGGCCATGGGCTCGCAAATACAGGTGGTCTTTCAAGACCCGTACACCTCGCTGAACCCCGCTATGACCATCGAGGAAATCTTGATCGAACCGTTGGTGGCCCGCGGATCCCTCACCAGGGGCCAGGCCCGCAAGCGCGTGCGGACGCTGCTTGACCAGGTGAACCTGCCCAGCGATGCCGCCGACAGGCTTCCCCGAGAGTTCTCTGGCGGGCAACGTCAACGCGTTGCCATCGCCCGCGCCTTGGCCCTTTCGCCCCGGCTGATCGTGTGTGACGAGCCGGTTTCGGCGTTGGACCTCTCAACCCAGGCCCGGGTGCTTGATCTGTTCGTGGACATTCAGGAACAGACGGGTGTGGCGTATCTCTTTGTCTCTCATGACCTTTCGGTTGTGCGTCACGTCAGCCACCGCGTAGCCGTGATGTACCAGGGGGAGATCGTTGAGTACGGGCCGTGCTCGAGGGTCACGGTGGAACCCGAGCACCCATACACTCGCAAGCTGCTCATGGCAGCACCCGTACCCGACCCGGTCCGGCAAAAAACGCGCCGCGAAGAGCGCCGCAAACTCATACTCGCAGGGGAGATCAACTAATGCGCGCAGTTGTAGTCATGTTTGACAGCCTCAATAGGCGGATGCTGCCGCCTTACGGCGCCGAGGGTGTTCATGCGCCGAACTTTGAACGGCTGGCTGAGCACACCGTAACTTTCGAGAATTGCTATGCCGGCAGCATGCCTTGCATGCCGGCGCGTCGCGAATTGCACACTGGCCGCTACAATTTCCTTCACCGCTCGTGGGGTCCACTGGAGCCTTTTGACGATTCGATGCCGGAGATCTTGAAATCGTCCGGTGTCTACACCCACATGGTCACCGACCACCAGCACTACTGGGAAGACGGCGGGGCCACCTACCACACGCGCTACAACACTCATGAGTTCTTTCGTGGGCAGGAAGGGGACGCCTGGAAAGGGCATGTGCACGACGCCGATGCCCCGGAGAGTCTCAACGGAAACAATCCGTTGGTACGCCAGGACTGGATCAACAGGCAGTACTTGCAAAACGAGGCGGACCACCCCCAAACACGGACCTTCGACGCTGGCCTGGAATTTATGGAGACCAACCGGGACGCTGACAATTGGTTCTTGCAGATTGAGTGCTTTGACCCGCATGAGCCGTTCTTTAGTTATGACGACTACCGAAAGCTCTATGCCGACGACTACGAGGGAGTGCACTTCGACTGGCCCTCATACCGGCGGGTGACCGAAGAACCGGAAGAGGTCCAGCACGCGAAGAACGAATACATGGCGCTGCTGAGCATGTGCGATGCTTCGCTTGGGCGGGTCCTGGACACCTTTGACGAGCAGAATCTCTGGGATGACACCATGCTCATCGTGTGCACAGACCATGGCTTCCTCTTGGGGGAGCAGGGTTGGTGGGGCAAAAGTGTGCAGCCCTGGTTTGACCAGAACATTCACACCCCGCTCTTCATTTGGGATCCCCGCAGCAGGCAGGCCGGCGCCCGGCGAGACACACTGGTCCAAACGATCGATCTGGCACCAACGCTGCTGGAATTCTTTGGGCTTGAGCCCACTGACGACATGCAGGGGCAGCCGCTGGCTCGCACGATTGCGGACGATACGGCGATACGTGAGGGTGCACTCTTCGGCCTCTTCGGCGCCCATGTCAACGTGACGGACGGACGGTACGTTTACATGAGGGCCAGTGTTTCAGCAGACAATGCGCCGCTTTTTGACTACACGCTGATGCCGACGCATATGCGCTCGCGATTCATGGCGCACGAACTTCAAGACATGGAACTGGCGCCGCCGTTCACGTTCACCAAGAACGTTTCTCCATTGAAGATTCCAGGCTGGGTCATGGGGAACCCTCATGCCTTTGGCACCTTGCTGTTCGATCTGGAGAACGATCCGCAGCAGCAGCACCCCTTGCGCCACGACGAGTGCGAGCTGCGCATGGCAAATCTGATGGTCGAGTTGATGCGGGCGAATGATGCGCCGGCGGAGCAATATGAACGTTTGGGGCTTCCCCTCGACGGGCCGGCGATGAGCGCGCACCTCCTGGTGGAAAAGCAATGGCACCAGATGCAAGCAGCACGTACTTCTGCTGTGCGAGTCCATGAGATGCCCGCCGATGCTGTGGTCTCCACCATGACCCTCAATGAACTTCTGGAGGACTCCCGAACACGTCCCATTCTCCTGGCGCAAATGCCCGCCTTGGCACACCCCCCTTTGGTCAGGATGCTGGGGCAGGGAACCATCCTGCACGCGGCGGCCATGCGACCTGACTTTGGTTCCAGCCATATTCATGCGCTGGAGACAGTACTCAGTGGCGCCTTGGGGCGGGTGGCAGGGGCCTGATCATTGCTGCGCACCCCGGTGGGGAATCGGCCTTGTAGCTATTGCGGCGTTGCAGAAAGCATCAATCTGTGACGCCGCAGTCGTGCTGGGTGGAGCGCAGCGAGAATTATCTGATGCGTGCTTGGAATCCTCTTGTCTACCAATACTTACCATGGTAATGTTTTCAAATGGCTTGGAAGGTGACTCGCGTCACTTTCCAAGGGTGTGAGTTCGGAGCTGCAGCACCGGAGTTTCCCGCCCAAACCACCACCACAGCACCGAGCTATCGAGAGGCCAACATGTCCAATAGTTTTCAACTTCCGGAAGGGTTCTTGTGGGGAGCGTCGACGGCGGCCCACCAGATCGAAGGAATGAACGTCAACAGCAATTTCTGGGCGTATGAGCACAGCGGAATGCTCAAGCAGCGATTCATCGACATGAGCGGTGATGCCTGTGACAGCTATCACCGGTGGCGTGAAGATATGGACCTCTTGGCGGGCTTCGGATTTACCGACTATAGGTTCAGCATCGAATGGGCGCGCATTGAACCCGCACCCGGTGAGTTTTCCAATGCTGAGATTTCCCACTACCGCCGCATGGTGGACGGTGCCATTGCGCGGGGCCTTCGCCCGATGCTGACACTTCATCACTTCACCGTTCCGCAGTGGTTTGAGGAACAGGGTGGTTGGGAAGCGGACGGTGCCGTTGATCTGTTCGGGCGCTTCGTTGAGGCGGCCGCTCCCATCTTTGCCAACGGAGTCGAGCGTATTTGCACCATCAATGAGCCCAATATGGTGGCAAGATTCGCAGCGGTTCGCAAGGCCGTCTTCGCCGGCACGGCATGGGAAGGTTCCGAATTCTCCGGTTACGACCAGGCCACAACCGTGGCCTTGATCGAATCGCACAGGCGGGCCGTGGAAGTCATCGGCCGCATAGCGCCCTCCATCCAGGTCGGCTGGTCCGTTGCCATCGCCAATTATCATGTGGTCGACGGTGGGGAAGCGGCTGCTGCGGAGCTCGCCTCACGTGCACGGGATGTCTTCGTCGTGGCTTCAAAGGAGGATGACTGGATTGGTGTGCAGGCCTACACTCGTGCCTTCGTTGGGCCAGAGGGTCAGCGCCCTGTTCCGGCAGGTGCCCCGACCACATTGACAGGCTGGGAGTACTACCCGCCCGCCCTGGGTGAAGCCATCCGCACGGTCGCCGGCTTAGTGCCGGGAACGCCCATTGTGGTGACGGAGAACGGCATTGCCGAAAGCGATGATGTCCGCAGGGTTGCCTATACTTCCGGCGCGCTCCAGGGGCTCCGCGAAGCAATGGCCGATGGTATTGACGTTCAGGGCTACTTCCACTGGAGTGCGTTGGATAACTACGAATGGGGCAGCTATGGACCTACTTTTGGCTTGGTCGCCGTGGACAGGAAGACCTTTGTCCGCACGCCTAAACCCTCAGCGTCGTGGCTTGGCACCGCAGGGCAAGCCCGATCGATCGACCTGAGCCAAGCACCCCTCCATTAACTTCCCCGCCACCTCAAGGACCGCCATGACACCGTCGTCAGGAACTTCCAGCAGCACCATCGCCGCAACCGCAGAATCGCAGTCCCCACCCGGTTCCCAGGAATCCAAGCCGGTGGCCCCGCGCCGGCTCATGGCCACCGTTGCCCCAGCTCATTTGAGTATTTCCCTGATTTGGGGTGCCGTCCCTTCCATATTGCTGGCGCTGCAGGTGCAGCAATCATTCGGTGAAGAGGCAAAGGTTGCCGTCCTTGCCATGGTTTCCATGTTCGGTGCGCTGGCGGCAATGATCGCCCAGCCGATAGCAGGGGCGCTGTCGGACCGCACGCGCAGCCGTTTCGGCAAGCGGGCGCCGTGGATAGTTCTGGGCGCCTTGTGCGGCGGGCTGTCCTTGCTCGGCATGGCGTTCGCCAACAACATCGTCTTCTTGGTGATCGCCTGGGTCATGGTTCAAATTAGCTACAATTTTGCGCAGGGACCTCTGAGCGCCATCATGCCCGACAGGGTTCCCCGGGCCTTCCGCGGTACATTTGCCGCCATCCTGGGACTCGGCGGCATGTTTGGATCGCTGGGCGGCCAAATTCTCGCCTCATCATTGTCGAAGAACATCCCGGGCGCCTACCTGCTCCTTGCCGGCTTCGCAGTCATTGTCCTGACGCTGTTCGTGGTGCTCAACCCGGACCGCTCCAGCAAGGACGCAGTGGTGGAGCCGTTTGTCATGCGCCACTTTGCGCTGACCTTCTGGGTCAGCCCCAGAAAGCACCCGGATTTCTTCTGGGCCTTCACGAGCAGGTTACTGACCTACACGGGCTACTTTGTGGTGGTTGGCTACAAGCTGTACATCCTTCAGGACTACATCGGCCTGGGTGATGAAGCAATCACCATGATTCCGGTCGTTGGCCTGGTCTCGCTGGCCGGCTTGCTGTTGAGCACGCTTGCGGCGGGCAGGCTCTCGGATGTCCTAGGTAGGCGGAAGCCCTTCGTCCTAGTCTCTGGACTTCTTGTTGCCGTGGCGTTGTTCATTCCTCTGCTGCTTCCGAACCTCACCGGCATGTTGCTCCTGGCCGGTCTGGCCGGTTTTGGATTCGGTTGTTTCCAAGCCGTTGACGCAGCCCTGATCTCTGAAGTACTTCCCTCTGATGCCTCCTTCGCCAAGGATCTGGGCGTGGTCAACATGGCCGTGACGCTTCCTCAGATTCTTGCCCCGGCATTCGCCGGATTCATTGTGCTCGCCTTCGGCTACGCGCTGCTTTTTCCCATTGGTGCCGTCATCGGTGTCCTGGGGGCGTTGGCAGTCCTGCCGGTCAAATCGGTCAAATGAGCACCGTTTCATTCACCCATCCCGTAGTCGTCCAAGCTAAGGAACACCGTAAAATCATGAATGTCAACAAAGCAGCCCACCTTAGTCTTAAGCAGAAGGCGGCCCTCACCTCAGGTGCAGGATGGTGGGACACCGTTTCCTACCCTGAAGCCGGCATTTCCGCCGTCGTCATGTCCGACGGCCCCCACGGTGTCCGCTTTCAGGACAAGGATGCAGACCACCTGGGGCTGTCCAGCAGTGCCCCCGCCACCTGCTTTCCTCCCGCAGCAGCGCTTGGTTCAAGCTGGGACAGAGGTCTGACCCACCGGGTGGCGGTGGCCTTGGGCACTGAAGCGCAGTCCTTCGGCGTCAATGTCCTGCTGGGGCCCGGCATCAACATCAAGCGCAGCCCCTTGTGTGGGCGCAACTTTGAGTATTTCTCGGAAGACCCACTACTGAGCGGGGAACTCGGGGTTGCCTGGGTGAACGGGCTCCAGTCCCAGGGAGTGGGGGCCTCCTTGAAGCATTTCGCCGCCAACAACCAGGAAACCAACCGGTTGACTGTCAGCGCCGATATTGCGCCCCGTCCGCTGCAGGAAATCTACTTGCGCGCCTTCCGCCGCGTCATCACCGAGGCAAAACCCTGGACCGTAATGTGCTCCTACAACCGGATCAACGGCGTGTATGCCTCTCATAACTCCTGGCTGCTGACCGATGTGCTGCGTCGTGACTGGGGATACGACGGCGTGGTGGTCTCGGACTGGGGCGCCGTCGTCGACAGGGTGAAGGGAGTTGCCGCCGGGATGGACTTGGAGATGCCCTCATCGTCAGGTGTGGGGCCAGCTCAAGTTGCTGCTGCGATCCTGGCCGGCACCTTGGATCAGGCCGCGTTGGATACCAGCGTGAACCGACTTGCCGCGCTCGCCGCCAAGAGTGCGGCAGGTGCGCGGCCCGGAACCACCTATGACGCCGACGCCCACCACGCCCTCGCCCGTGAAGCCGCTACCCATGCCGCGGTTCTGCTGAAGAACGACGCCGGACTCCTGCCACTGGATCCGGCGACGGGTTCAAAGATTGCCGTAATCGGCGAATTTGCCAGAACACCCCGGTACCAAGGCGCAGGAAGTTCAACGGTGGAACCCACCCGCCTTGACAACTCTCTCACTGCGATCAGGGCACTGGCCACCAACGCCGGCATCACATTTGCGCCAGGGTTCACCGTGGACCAGCCCACCGATGGAGATCCAGCATTGCACGCCGAAGCTGTGGCACTCGCAGCAAGCTCCGACGTGGTGCTGCTCTTCTTGGGACTGCCAGCAAGCTACGAATCCGAGGGCTTCGACAGGGAACATCTCAATCTGCCGCAGGAACAGCTCGCGCTGCTGGACGCCGTCGCGGCCGTCAACCCGAAGGTCGCCGTGGTGCTGGCCAACGGGGCCGTGGTAGCCGTCTCCTCCTGGGCCGGGAAGGTTCCGGCAATCCTTGAGGGCTGGCTGGGCGGACAAGCTGGCGGCGCGGCCGTGGCGGATCTGCTCTTTGGCGTGGCTAACCCCTCCGGTAGGCTCACCGAGACCATCCCGCTCCGGCTCGAGGACACGCCTTCCTACTTGAACTTTCCCGGCGAGGCCGGGCACGTGAACTACGGTGAAGGGCTGTTCCTCGGTTACAGGCACTACGATGCCCGCAAATTGCAGGTCTCCTATCCCTTCGGGCACGGTTTGAGCTACACGAATTTCGAGTACTCGGATCTTCGGATCACTGAGGCCGACGGCGGTGCACAGCTCACTGTCGCCGTGCACAACAGCGGCAGCCGGGCCGGGCGCGAAGTGGTCCAGGCGTATGTTGAGGCGCCCGGATCCAGAGTGCAACGCCCGCTGCGCGAGCTTAAAGGATTCGCCACCCTTGACTTGCAGCCCGGTGAAACCGGTGAGGTGGTCATCACTGTGCCGCGGGACGAGTTCGCCTACTACGACACCACCTCCGAGGGATGGGTGGTTGAGGAATTGAAGTACGTGTTCCGTGTGGGCGCATCAAGCCGCGATCTCCGGCTCGACGGCAGCATCCAGATTCACAGCGAAACCTTCGTTGCCCCCGTTGACAGGGAGTCCAACATTGGGCAGTGGTTTGCACACCCAGTAGGCGGGCCGGCGCTGCGGGAACTGCTTGGACCGGTGTTGCAGACTTACCGTGCTGGCGCCGCGGAGGGGTCCACCCGGGACAAGATGTTGATGGGCACTCGGCTGGGCCAGCTGGCCCAGTTTCCGGTCATTCCCGTAACAGATGCGGATTTGGACGCCCTGCTGAAGCTTGTCAACGGCAGCTGAACGCGGACGAGGGCGCGCCCTCCACACCCGGCGCAGTTTTCCACTGGCAATATCCACAACGGGGGACCAAGGTAGCATCGAGGTCATGGGTAAGCGAGGTTCCTACGCCAAGGGCGATGCAACGAAGGACGAACTTTTAACGTCGGCGCTGGAAGTGGTGGGCCGGGTCGGCTACGGGCGCAGCTCAGTGCGTGAAATCGCCGAAAATGTCGGCATCACCCACGCCGGGCTGATGCACCACTTCGGTTCGAAGGACGTTTTGTTCAGGGAAGTCCTCAGGAAGCGGGACCAGATCTCCAGGGCGCGGTCTGAGGACGCCGGATTCGCTGTGGGAACCCCGGAACACTTGACCACCACCATCCGCACCAATGCGGAGGTGCCCGGATTGGTGCAGCTCTATGTGCGCCTCTCGGGTGAAGCAAGTGAGGCGGGCAATGCGGCCCACGATTTTTTTGCGGAGCGTTTCCATGACTTGCGGGAACTGGCAACGCATCAGATCAGGGCTTTTCAGGGCGAGGGCAGGCTGCCGGCCAAACTTGATGCGGAACGAATTGCCGTCCTCGTCCTGGCTGCCGCTGATGGTCTGCAACTGCAGTGGCTCTACAATCGTGACCTGGACATGCCGGGGCACATCGAATACCTGTTGGAAGCCTTCGGGCTGGTGGAAGAATCAGGCCACTACCCAGCCGACGGCTAAGGCGGCCCATTCGGCCCGGCTAGGCCTCAGTCCAACGCCGACTCGAGTGCTGCCATGGCATCCTCTGCCGGAAGCGTGGTCTCGGTGAACTCGGATTCGGAACCAGAACGCAGCACCCATTCACCTGTTTCCACGGCCGTGAGCTGGGCGACCGCCTGCTCGGCGCCCGTGCGCAGGCGCCTGATGACGGCGGTGGCTGGCAAGCCTTCGGCAGCGCCAGCCAAGTACTCCTGGACCAGATGCAAGGCCAACTCCTGCATGGCGGATCCGGACTCGATGGGCTGGAGTTCGTGCACCCCGAGCGGGCTCAAACTCAGCAGGACGGCCCCAACGTTGGAGCCCACAGCGAACAGCACGTGGTTGGTTGTTGGCGTGGTCAGGGAAATCTCCAGCCACTCCTGGGCCTGGGCCAAAACCGAACCCACTATGGCGCATTTCTCCAGGGGGACAATCCTCTCGCCCTGAAGTTCCGCCAGGCCGCGCACCATCAAGGTGGTGATTCCGGCGTTGGTGAGAAGTTCGTTGTCGCTGTGTTGGTCAAGCCGGAACAACCCCAAGGTCACCGCCGCCGACTCCGTGGGGGTCATCGCCAGCAGACCCAGCAATTCATGATCGGTCATCCGCAGTTCTGTGTCAGTCATGGGTCCAGCCTACAGAAACAGCTCCGGGAGCCTCCGCGCGGCAGCCGCCAGCAAGCCAAAGCCGCGCAGTCACGGCTAGAATCAACGCATGCTCCCCGCCTATGACCCCAACGCCGACTACACGCACTGGGACTCCGGTCTCTGGACCAGGGTGCTGGCCGCTTCAGGGACCCAGAATCCGCTCACCGAGGCCCCCTTCACCGAGGCGATGCTGGCCGGACTGGCGGGCGGAATCGGCTTCATGATCTTCACTTTTGAGTACAAGGAAACCACCACGGCATCCGTGGTGACTCGTTTTCACCCCGGCCCTTACACGGAGAACTTGCTCCGCCGCAGCGGTGCGGACGTCAACATCCAGCAGACGGGGAGCGCCACCCTGGCCCAGGCACGGTTAGATGCTGCCCTGGCAACAGGGGCGCCCGCAGTAGTCCGTGTGGTGCGCGGCAAGCTGCCGTGGGTTGCCGCGGACGCGCCCGCGGACATGGACTCCATGGATGTTGCTGTGGTGGCCCATGACGGCGACGGCTACTTGGTGGACGACGGCGGCGGGCGGCTGGAGCGGATATCCGCACCGGCGCTGGCGCAGGGGCGCGGTGCCCGGAAGGCGGACAAACACTGGCAGGCCCACGTGTTGCAGGGGAGCGGGCCCGAGCGGACAGGGGAGATCCTGACGCCGGACGTGGTGCGAGCGGCCATGGCGGAGACCGCCCACGCCCTGGTGACCCAGCAGGCGCCACCCGGAATTCCGCCGGGATATGCCAAGAACTTCGGCATTCTGGGCATGCGCCAGTGGGCGGAACGGCTGCGGGACACCTCCACCAAGCGCGGCTGGACACGAATTTTTGGCGACCCGCAACGCTCCTTGGCAGGCCTCGCCATGCTGCACGGCCTGCTAGCCGGCAAACGGTTCAGCGGCCCGGGAGCCCTCCGGCCGTTGTATGCGCAATTCTTGCAGGAGGTGGCGACGCTCGGGGTGGGGGATTCCGGCGTCGGGCTCCCCGTTACAAGGGGCCAAGCTGCCACACAATACCAAGAATTGGGCGTGCTCTGGGATGAGCTGACCGTTCTGATCGGGCGGGACGGGGAGCCAGATTTCGCGGCCATGGCGGCGAAAGTGGAGCATATTGCCGATCTGGAGGAGGCGGCCGCCCTGGCCCTGCAAACGTCCGTGGACTGAGCGGTTTAAGGGCTGCGGCGCTTGCTGCGATAGGCTAGGGGGCGTGACTTATGAGATTGAGATTGGCCGTGGAAAGCGTGGACGCCGCGCATACTCGTTGGATGAGATTTCGATTGTGCCCAACCGGCGTACTCGCGATCCCCAGGATGTGTCGGTGAAATGGCAGATCGACGCCTACCAGTTTGAGGTGCCCGTCATTGGTGCGCCCATGGATTCGGTGATGTCCCCGGAGACTGCCATTGCCCTAGGCAAATTGGGTGGTCTGGGTGTCCTGGACCTGGAAGGACTGTGGACTCGCTACGAGAACCCGCAGCCCGTGCTGGATGAGATTGCCACGCTGGAAGGCTCGGTGGTTGACCCCGAGACCACCCGCCGCCTGCAGGAAATCTACAGCGCACCCATCAAGGAAGAGCTGATCACCGCCCGCTTGGCCGAGATCCGTGCCGCCGGTGTGACGGTTGCCGGCTCCCTGACGCCGCAGCGCACCCAGGAGTTCTACAAGACTGTCATCGCCGCCGGGGTGGACATCTTTGTGATCCGTGGAACCACAGTTTCCGCCGAGCACGTGTCCAAGACCACCGAGCCGCTGAACCTCAAGCAGTTCATCTACGAGCTCGACGTCCCCGTCATTGTTGGCGGCGCGGCAGGCTACACCTCGGCCCTGCACCTGATGCGCACTGGTGCAGCCGGTGTCCTGGTGGGCTTCGGCGGCGGCGCCTCCACCACCACCAGCCGAGCCCTGGGCATCCGCTCACCCATGGCCAGCGCCATCTCCGACGTTGCAGCGGCCCGCCGCGATTACATGGACGAGTCCGGCGGACGCTACGTGCACGTGATCGCCGACGGCGGCATGGGTTCCAGTGGCGACATCGTCAAGGCCATCGCCATGGGCGCCGACGCCGTCATGCTCGGGGCAGCCTTGTCTCGCGCTGCCGAGGCACCCGGCCAGGGCTGGCACTGGGGTGCTGAAGCGCACCACCAGGAACTGCCCCGCGGGCACCGCGTCAAGATGGACACGGTGGGAACCCTGGAGGAAGTGCTGTACGGCCCGGCTCACCAGGCCGACGGCACGTCCAACTTGATTGGTGCACTGCGTCGCTCCATGGCCACCACAGGTTACTCAGACCTGAAGGAATTCCAGCGGATTGACGTCATCGTCAACCCGTAGTTTTACTTTTTCAACGTGCCCCGGCCCCTTCGGCCGGGGCACGTTGTGCGTTAACGCCGGCCCCGCCCGAGCCCCGTCTGTGGGGAGTGAATGCGACTAGACTGAAGACAGGTTTTTATTTCACCACCAGCTAAGAAGGTACTGATGACATCGGGTTCGCTGGAGCGCTATGAAACTGAATTGACCAACCCAAACTTGGTCATTTTGGAAATGGTAGCCGACTCGAAAGAGGACGCAGCCGCCCAATTGGCCGCGAAGCTCTTCGAGCACGGGCGCATCTCCGATCTTGACGGTTTCCTGCGCGACGTCAACGCCCGTGAACACCAGATGGCCACGGGACTGCCCGGCGGGATCGGCCTGCCGCACGCGCGCAGCGAGTTCGTCAACGAAATCTCCATCGCCGTGGGCATCACCAAGTTTGACCACAGCCTCGATTTTGGGGCGGTTGACGGGCCCGCCACGGTGATCTTGCTCATTGCCACGCCCGCCAGCTCCTTTTCGGCGCACCTGGAAGTGCTGGCCACACTGGCCCGGTCTTTGTTCAAGGAAAACTTCCGTGAATCCCTGCGGCGGGCCCACGACCCCGAGGTTATTGCCGAACTCATCAACTCCTCGTTGGTGTTCTTCGACCACTAGTACCCAGCTGCTCCCAGGTGATTCCCAGCGGGCGCATTCGTTGTTCTACACGGTGACGAAGTAACGTTGAAGGGTGTTGAAAACTGCCGTTAAGCCCAAATGGATAGCCGCGCTGGTTTTTGCGCTGGCTGTTTCCGCCGTCTTGGTCCTGCTGAGCCAGTGGCAATTCTCCCGCTCGCTGGAAAAAGATGTGGCCCCTCCCACGGTGACCGAGAAAGTCCAGCCACTGCTGAACATCATGGCGCCGGGCCAGACTATGACCGGAAATATTGAGGGTCAGCTGGTGAGCGCCAGCGGCCGCTTTGACAACGCAAAGCAAGTTCTAGTCCCCGAGCGCGTGCAGGACGGCAACGTTGGCTACTGGGTTGTCACGGCCTTTGTGGTGGACGGGGCACCCACGCTGACCGGTGTGGCGGCAACCAAGGAAGTTGTCATTCCTGTGGCCCGCGGCTGGGTTTCAACCCCAGAGAACCCGCCCAGCGCACCCAGCGGAACCATCCAGCTTGAAGGCAGGCTGCTGAACTCCGAAGGACCGGTGCTGGCGCCGGATCTCCCCGCCGGCCAAATCAGTGCACTCTCCAGCGCCGAGCTGACAAACATCTGGGACGTGACCACCTACGCCGCATTTGTCGTTTCCCACCAAGAAATGGCCAACGGTGCAGACGTTGGCGCTTCGGCACAGTCCTCGGAGCTGCTGCCAATTACTGTCACGGCAACGGACCAAAATGACAAGGTCAACTGGCTGAATATTTTCTACGCCATTGAATGGGTAGTGTTCGCCGGCTTTGCCTTGTTCCTGTGGTGGCGTTTGGTGGCCGATGACTACCGCCGCGACCAAGACGCCCTCTTCGATCTGGAATACCCGGACGATGAAACCCCCGATGAAGATACGACCAAAGAGGTAACAAAGTGACCGAGCCCAAATCGAGCGGCGCACCGGCGGCATCCACCAGTGCCGAAACCCCGAAACGACGTTTTGGCGGCACCCCAGCCCAGATCATGACGGCCCTGAAGTTCTACAAGGTGCTGGCCTACGCAACGGGCATCATGCTACTGCTGCTGGTGCTCGAACTAGTGCTGCGTTACGCCTTCAGCAGCGTACTGGTTGCCGGGGGCGCCAACTCGGTCACGGGGGAGTCCCACGGCTTCGGCCTGGTGAACATTGACGGTGGCGCCATGGCGGTCACCGGCGGCGTGAATCTGTCCACCATGGTGCTGATCATTCACGGTTGGATGTACGTTGTGTACTTGATTGCCGACTTCCGTTTGTGGACCCTCATGCGCTGGCCGTTTGGCAAACTGGTCCTCATTGCCCTGGGCGGCGTGGTGCCGTTCCTGTCCTTCATTGTTGAAACCAAGGTTCACAAGGAAGTGCTGGCAGAGGTTGCCGCCAACCCGAAGGCCGGAAAGCGCTACTAAAGCCACCCGCCGTCGAACACCACGACACACGCACTCGCAGCAATGGTCAATTTTTTCGGAACGCTCTCGCAGTTCACTGCGAGAGCGTTCCGGATTTAAGCACCAAAGCTGTGAGAGCGTTGGGAAATGTGAGGTGCTCATCACTCAAACTGCGGGTGCGCAGCGAGCTGGCTGCGCCGTGGGTTAAGATTGAGGGGTGACTAATCCCGCTACGGCCCAGACTTCCCAGAAGCCCGTCCTGGTTGTGGACTACGGTGCCCAGTATGCCCAGTTGATTGCGCGCCGCGTGCGTGAGGCCAATGTGTACTCGGAAATCGTGCCGCATACCTATACAACTGCGCAGTTGCTGGCTAAAAACCCAGCTGCCATTATTCTCTCCGGTGGACCCTCAAGTGTCTACGCAGAGGGCGCACCCAGCGTTGGTGCTGACCTGTTCGAGGCCGGCATCCCGGTCCTGGGTATTTGCTACGGCTTCCAAGCCATGGCTGCTGCCTTGGGCGGCACCGTCGCCGAAACCGGTTTGCGCGAATACGGTGCAACAGACGTTTCACTTGTTGGCGAAAGCCGCTCCATCCTCAGCTCAACCGGTGACGTGCAAAGCACCTGGATGAGCCACGGTGACAGCGTTCAGCAGGCACCCGAGGGCTTCGACGTCCTCGCGTCCTCAGCTGGCGCACCCGTTGCCGCCTTTGCCAATGAGGAAAAGTGCCTCTTCGGTGTCCAGTGGCACCCCGAGGTCAAGCACTCCGAGTTCGGCCAGACCGTGTTGGAGAACTTCCTGTTCAACGGCGCCAAACTGGAAAAGAACTGGACTGCCAACAGCATCCTGGACGAGCAGGTTGACCGCATCCGCGAGCAGATTGGCAGCGCAAAGGTCATTTGCGGCCTTTCCGGTGGCGTTGACTCTGCCGTAGCCGCTGCCCTGGTGCAGCGCGCTGTGGGCGACCAGCTCACCTGCGTGTTCGTCAACCACGGCCTGCTCCGTCAGGGTGAAGCCGAGCAGGTGGAGCTCGACTTTGTGGCCTCCACCGGCGCCAAGCTGTACGTTGCCAACGAGCAGGACCGCTTCCTGAACGCCCTTGCCGGTGTTTCCGATCCGGAGACCAAGCGCAAGATCATTGGCCGCGAATTCATCCGCGCCTTCGAGGAAGCCGAACGCGCCATCATGGCCGAGGCCGCCTCCGAGGGTGAAGAGATCAAGTTCCTGGTTCAGGGCACCCTGTACCCCGACGTTGTTGAATCCGGTGGTGGTGAAGGCGCAGCCAACATCAAGAGCCACCACAACGTTGGCGGTCTGCCCGAGGACCTGCGCTTTGAGCTCGTTGAGCCGTTGCGTGCCTTGTTCAAGGACGAGGTCCGTGCCGTGGGTGCCGAATTGGGCCTGCCGGCCGAAATCGTTGGCCGCCAGCCGTTCCCCGGCCCCGGCCTGGGAATCCGCATTGTTGGTGAAATCACCGGCGAACGACTGGAACTGCTGCGCAAGGCTGACGCCATTGCCCGCGCCGAGCTCACAGCAGCCGGCCTGGACAATGAAGTGTGGCAGATGCCGGTCGTGCTGCTCGCCGATGTGCGCAGCGTGGGCGTCATGGGTGACGGCCGTACCTACGGCCACCCCATTGTGCTCCGTCCGGTGTCCTCCGAGGACGCCATGACGGCCGACTGGTCACGCCTGCCGTACGATCTGCTGGCCAAGATCTCCAACCGGATCACCAATGAGGTGGAAGGTGTAAACCGCGTAGTTCTGGACGTCACGTCCAAGCCGCCGGGAACCATAGAGTGGGAGTAAATCCCGCATGACCACTGGGGAGTACCGAAAAAGCCGCTTTTCTGGCTTTATTTGGTGCTCCCCAGTGTGCCGAACAGGCATTAAAAGGCTAGGGGCGATAGCCTAAATTGCATGTCAGTATGGTCAAGACCGTTCCGCTCAAGTGCAGAGAAGAAGGCACCCGTGTCCGAAGTTGCAAGCCTCAATGCGAGTTCACGTGAACTCCAATCCTGGCTTGCTGGATTGGATTCCTATTCCGGAGCCGACACTGCCCTTGCCTTCGTAAAAACCGAGCATGGCAGCATCAGCCTCACGCACGCCCACCCCTCGGGCCTGGCGCAGCTCCTGGCTGGCCGCAAGACCCGGCTCTCCACACTGATTCGTGAACCCGAACACTACGCAGCCGCCAAGCGCGCCGCCGCCGCCTTGCGGGCCAAAATCTTTGAGCTGAGCACCGACCGCGGGATCGACGTCGGATACCTCGCCGCCGGGATGGCCCGGTGGTCCGCTCTGGGGGACCACAACGAGCCCGTCAACGCACCCGTGCTGCTGGCCGCCGTGGCACTGACAGTGCGTCCGGGCCAGGACGACTACGAACTCCAGCTGATGGAGCAGGCTCAGATCAATCCCGCGCTGGTCAAGCACTTGGGCGAACACACCAACATTCAGCTGGATTCCGCGGCGTTGGGCCGGCTCGCCTACAGCACTGCACGCTTTGATCCCACCCCCGTGCTGGACCGCGTCCGGAACATGCTGGCACCCATTTCAGGATCAACCGTGGAGCACGAACTGGTGGTCTCCAGTTTCGGTTTCCTCAATGGCAACCTAAGCGACCCCGCCCTGATGGCGGGCAGTGAACTGCTGGAGCTGTTGCAGCGCCACAGCGAGGACGACGTTCTCCCGGTAGAACTGGAGCCGGACTTTTCCCGGTTCACACCCTTGGATGACCGCCACCCGGACGATGAAATCCTGGTGCGCGACGCCGATCCGCAACAGCAATACGTGCTGGATATGATCCGTGCCGGCGATTCAGTACTGGTCTCCACCCCTCCAGGTACCGGGCAAACCCAAACCGCTATCAACGCCATTGCCCAGCTGGTCCATGACGGCAAGAGCGTTTTGGTGGTGGGGGAACGCCGCGGCACCCTGAATGAGTTGGCCCAGATCCTCACCGAGCATGACCTGGACTCCCTGATGCTCCAGCTCAGTGCCCAAAGCGGGCCACAACAAATCAAGTCCCAGCTGATTCGCGCCATCACCCGCAACGAAAAAGCTGTTGAACCCAGACTGACCAATCTTCACGAAACCTTGGTTGACCACCGGCACCAGCTGGTGGACCATGTGGCGAGCCTGCACAATGTCCGCGAACGGTGGGGCTGCTCTCCGTACCAGGCCATGCAGTCGCTGGCTGAGCTGACCTCCATCCACCCGGCACCGGCCACCACTGTGCGGCTCAAGCGCAGCGTCCTGGACAGCATCCGCGACCGCAAGGAGCTGACGGGGCGGTTGCGCCGTGCCGCCGCCTTGGGTGCGTTTAGCCAAGTCGCCGTGAGCAGTGCCTGGCATGGTGCCCGCATGGTCACCCGCAAGGAAACCGAAGTGGCCTACTCACTGGCCGAGCAGCTCTATGAGCAGGTGCCGCTCTTTGCCGCCAAGATGCGTGAAGTAGCTGACTTTGGGCAGATCGCCCAGGGTGCCACATTTACCGAGTGGGGCCTTCAGCTGAACATGCTGGTGGCCATCCGCGAGAGCCTGGACAAGTTCAACGCCGACATTTTTGACTGGTCCACGGAAGACATGATCGCGGCCACCGCCACGGCTGCCTGGCGGCGTGAGCGCGGCATCGAAATGCCCGCCCTGCAGCGTGCACGCTTCCGCCGCAATGCCAAGGACCTGGTGCGCCCTGGCGTTCACATTGCCGATCTGCATGAGTCGTTGGTGCTGGTGAATGAGCAGAGCGCCCTGTGGGCTGAAGCCGCCACCAGCAAGCGCCACCCCACGGTGCCCTCCGGCCTGGCAGAGCTGAACCGGAGCTACGCCGCCCTGCGTGAGAAACTGCTGACCCTGGGCGCCGTTTTGGAGCGCACAGTGGATGGCGGGGACCTGCTGAACTTCAACGCCGGCGAGCTGGTTGGGCGTTTGGAGGCTCTCGTGGCGTCGAAGGAAACGCTGGAGACGCTGCCCGAGCGCACCCTTCTGCTGGACGGTCTGCGTGAGCAGGGACTGGGCGAATTGCTGGCTGACCTGGCCCACCGCGAGGTTCCGGCCGAGCAGACAGGCTCAGAGCTTGAGCTGGCGTGGTGGCAGTCCGCCCTTGAGGCAATGATCAGCGGGGATGAGTACCTTGCCATGTCCGACGGCGCCAACCTGCGCCGCTTGGAGGCCGAGTTCCGCTTGGCCGACCAAACCCATGTTGCCTCCGGTCCGGGTCGCATCCGCTGGCGTTTGGCTCAGCAGTGGACTGAAATCCTGGCTGGCCGTAACCGCCAGGGCGAAATGCTCCGCAATGTTTTGAAGGATGGCCGGGTTTCGCTGGCCGCGCTGAGCGCCCAAGCCCCGGACTTGTTGCGTAACTTGGCTCCCGTGTTTGTGCTGAGCCCCTTGGTGGTGCCCACGGCCATCCCGGCGGACTACCGCTTTGACGCCGTGATCATCCTGGATGCCGAGTCAACCTCTTTGCAATCGGCCCTGCCAGCGTTGGCCCGTGCCGGGCAGGTGGTTGCCTTTGGGGATGAGCAAACAGCATGCCCCAAGAGTTTCACCGTGGCCGTCAGCGCGCCCTCGCAGCGCGGCAGCGAGCAGCACCCCCTGGAAAGCGTCTTTGGCGCACTCTCGCGTGTGCTGCCGCGCCACCGACTGACGGTTTCCTACCGTGCCGTGGATGAGGAGCTGGTCCGCCAGCTCAGTAACGGGTTCTACGACGCCCAGCTGGAACGCCTGCCCGACGGCCGCGCCGTAACCGGCCTTGAACGCTCACTCACCGTGGACTACCTCCCTGACGGCAAGGGTCTGCCAGGTGCTGGCGACGGTGGCGTTGAGTCGGTGGTGGCCGAGGTCAACCGCGTTGTTGACCTGGTGTTTGAACACGCCCGAGTGCGTCCGCGCGAGTCACTGGCAGTCATTACCGCCAGTGACCGCCATGCGGTGCGTGTTGCACAGGCCATCCGGATTCACATGGCCAACCATCCCTTGCTGGGAGAGTTCTTTGCCTCCGGGCCCGAGTCATTCCGCGTGGTCACCGTGGACAGGGCCGCCGGCCTTGTCAGGGACAGGGTCATTTTCTCCCTAGGCTATGGCCGGACACCCCATGGCCGCGCCCTTCACGGTTTTGGCCCGCTGTCCGAACCAGACGGCCGCGCCAAGTTTGCCTTGGCCATGACACGCGCCCGGAACCACATCCACATCCTCACCTGCTTCCGTCCGGAGGATCTGGACGAGCAGCGCCTGAGCTACGGGGCAGTGGACTTCTTTGAGCTGCTGGACCGTGAACTGGCCGGGAATTCGTTGTTGGGCACACCGGCATCGCGCGCCCAGGACAGCGAACGCATCACCGGTGAGGACCCTCTTGTGGCCGATCTTGCCGACAGGCTCCGTGCCCGGGGTGCCCGCGTATGGCACCACTACGACGGCGCCCTGGACATGGCAGCAGCCCCGGACCCCATCCAATTGCTGGGCCGAGCCGAGCATGAGATCCCCGTCCCTGTGGCAGTTGAATCCGACGGCACAGCCAAGTACCAGAGCATGAGTGTGCGCGAGCGGAGCCGCCTGCGGCCCGAGATGCTGGAACGGCTGGGCTGGCGTTACGTTCCGCTGTGGACCATTGAAGTCTTCACGGATCCCTCGAGCTGCGCCGACCAAATTGGCCGTTTTCTGGGACTGTCGTCCACCGCCGGCGACGCCGATCTGGCCTCACTAATGGGAACGTCCTTGGATACGTCCATGACGGCCGTGATTGATTCGCCGCGTTCGCGGCGGCGCAGCGGCACAGCCGCCGGGACAATCACCGACGTGGCAGGCGTGCCCCGGGAATCCCCGAGCACGGACGTGGCGCCGGAGTTGGAAGAAGAGTTAGTGAGTGCTGAAAGTGAGCAGGCAGTGAACGAGCAAGCCGAAAACATGAGCGACACCGGGTCAGCTGCTGAAACCGCTGCCGAGCCATCGGCCGAGCCAGGGGTTGAACCAACCCCGGAGGACGCCGACAAGCTGGTGGCACCGTCAGCGGATTCGTCCGTCCTGCCCAAGGTGGCTCCGCACGACGCCGACCACACCTGGGGCGACGCAACCACAGCCAAGGGCCATGATGACTGGCTGCGCGAGAACAAACCCCCGCACTGGGGCTAAAGACTAGAGGATCACCATGGCTACTCCGCCAAAAATTCCAGGACTGGGCGCATTTGTGGACAAGAACCCCGGCGCGCCCATGCCGGAAACTTCAGGGCTCGTTAAAGCTGCAGCAAGACTCCTGGGTCTCTGTGCCGCAGTGCAGATAGTTGCGAGCATTTTTGGCCTGATCTATGCATCCTCTCCTGAACGGCTGGCCGCCATCCAAGCGCAGATCGATGCCATGAGCGGGGACGTGCCCAGTCTGGAACTGCTGCGCAACATGGGCTTGCTGACGGTGATCATGGCTGGTGTGGTGACTGTGGGGGCGTACCTCTTCATCGCCTTCTTCCTCCTGCAGGGCCGGTCCTGGGCGCGGTCAACGGCTGCAGTCCTGGTGGCGCTGACGTTGATCCAGTTGCTTGGCATCAGCTTCCCGGGAGGCCTGGCAACCGTGGCACAACTTGTCTTGGGCGGCGTTGCCGTGGGTCTTTGCTACCTGCCCGCCAGCACCAGGTACTTTGCCGCAGCGAAGGCTGCGCGGGGCCAGTAGCCCCGAATCTGGGGGAGCGTCAGTTCAGCAGGATCAAGAACACCTTTCCCCTGTTGATGGCGCCCGCCAACGGCACCGCCTGATCAGCGGAGGCGGCAACAACCACAACCCCCTCATTCTCCTGCGCGGGAAACAGGCCGCCACTGGTGGGGGTCAGCCCTGGTGTCCACAGAACCGGGACACTGCTGGCCAGCACTTCATTGGTGACCGGCCCGTCGAGGCCTGCGCTGCTACTCAAAACCACTGTCACCAGCTGCCCCTGGTGCAGTAGCGACAGGGTGGTGGGGTCGCTCAACCGCACAGGCACCGCCTGACTGCCCGGTGGTGAACCCACCAGCAGTTCGTTGCCCAGCAATGAGGCGTCGGTGAGGACTTCGCCGCGGCGCACGGGGCCCGAAATTTGCCTGCCCGCCCACGACGCAGGAGCGCTACCTGCTGGTTGCACGGCTGGAACTGGCAGCAAGGCGCCGTCGGGCACCATGGCCGGGCTGACGGGGGCTGGGCCAAGATCGGAGGGGCTGAGAATGTGCCCTGCAGGAAGGTCTCTGGCGGCAAGCAGCACGGTAATTGTGGGAGGGCTGGCAGGGGTTAGCTGCTCAACGGCAAGGGCAGCGGCCGTACACAACAGCAGAGCCGCCACCAGTCGACGGCGGCGCATCACTAGGCGAAACGACTTCCCCCATGCTGTTTGCGGAGACGCCCGGCCCGACCAGTGGCGGGACCGCCACGCAGGTCCCGGGTACGTGGGCGGAGGGGAGGGCGCACGATTTGCTTTCATGCACCCACGCTAGGCGTGTGCCACCACCTGCAAAAGAAGCTCCCGCCCCATTGTGGACAACACATGGCGCAGCTGACCCTGTGGAGGAATCAGAGGAAGGAAAGGGCGCCCAGTGCGGGCCCCAACCTAGGTGCGTTTAGGCGGCACCAACGGTGGCGGCCTTGGCCGGCGCCGCGCTGCCGGACGACGTGCTGGAGGACGCACTGCCGGAGCTTGCGCTGCTGCCGGCGGAATTGCTTGCCGCGGCCGGCTCTGAGCTGGTGCTGGCCGTCGCTGCCACCGAGCTGGAGGTTGAGCGGGAATCGGTGCGGTAGAAACCGGAACCCTTGAAAACCACGCCAACAGAGTTGAACTTCTTGCGGAGGTTTCCGCGGCATTCCGGGCACACAGTCAAGGAGTCATCGCTGAATGACTGCTGAATGTCAAAGGCGTGGCCGCAATCTTTGCAGGCGTAGGCATACGTGGGCACTAAATTTCCTCCTGGATACATGCGTTGGGACCTGGTTACCACCAGTCGCGTGGCTGGCAGTCCATGGTCCCACGCGCCAATTCTACCATCGCAAGCTAAAACGCCTCAGGGCTCCTGCGCATTCCCGCCGGCCAGGGACGGGCTGCAGCGCTGGTGGCCCGCCGGAGTGAGCGCATGCGTGACGCGGGCATCGAGGGAATCGTGGGGGAGTAAACCCGGCGATACCAGTTCGTGTGCATAGACCACGGCGGCCACGGGCAGCGGGGCAATGGAGGACAAGAACCTGTCGTAGTAGCCGCCACCCTGGCCCAAGCGCACGCCAGCCGTATCCACGGCCAGGGCGGGGATCAGAATCGCCGCCACCGAACCCAGCGCGGCAAAGGAGAACCGTGGCCCCACCGGTTCCGCCACCGGTGCCAGGACGCTTGTGGCCATCTGGATGCCCGGGTGCCAGCGGGTCCAGCTCAGCTGGAATTCGGGCTCGCACACGGGAACGTAAACCGTGTGCCCGGCCGCCACGCACGCTTCCAGGAGTGGACCCGTTGCTGGTTCACGGCCCATGGAGACGTAAGCGCATACGGGCATACCGACGCTGGGGGTGTCCGAGGAGTTCAAGGAGTCCAGCCAGTCAAGCGCCACACTGGCCAGTTCAGCTCCGGCCGCTGGTGCCATGGCCTTGCGCTGGTCGCGGATCCGGGCCCGCCACGCAGCTTTGCTCATTGTCATCTCTGTCCGCTCGACGGTTGGGAATAGTAGCCTAATCAACACTATCCATGAATTCGCCTCGACTTCCGCTAACCTTGGGGCATGACTTCTGCACAGCGCGTACGTAAAGCGGTAATCCCCGCAGCCGGTTTGGGCACTCGATTCCTGCCAGCAACCAAGGCCATGCCCAAAGAAATGCTGCCTGTTGTTGACAAACCAGCTATCCAATATGTTGTCCAGGAAGCCGTCAGCGCCGGACTAACAGACGTTTTGATGATCACAGGCCGCAACAAGCGAGCCTTGGAAGACCACTTTGACCGGGTGCCCGTCACCGAACAGCTGCTTCAGGACAAGGGCGACGTCGACCGTCTCGCCGCCGTGCAGCACGCCACAGATCTGGGCGAGATCCACTATGTGCGCCAGGGCGACCCCAAGGGTTTGGGACACGCAGTGTTGCGCGCCAAGACCCACGTGGGCAATGAGCCGTTTGCTGTGTTGCTCGGCGATGACCTGATCGACGAACGCGATGAACTGCTCACAGCCATGATTGAGGTGCAGGAACGCACCGGCGGTTCGGTAGTGGCCCTGATCGAGGTTCCGCAGAACAAGATCTCCTCCTACGGTTGCGCCGACATGAGCGTCATTGAGGGCGAAGACTACGTCCGGGTCAACCATTTGGTGGAGAAGCCTGCCATTGAAGATGCGCCGTCCAACCTGGCCGTTATTGGCCGCTACGTGCTCCACCCGGCAGTGTTCGAAGTTCTTGAAAACACGCCCCCGGGCCGTGGCGACGAAATCCAGCTCACGGATGCCCTGCAGACGCTGGCCACCATGGACGGTGAAGGTGGCGGCGTGTACGGCGTGGTGTTCCGCGGCCGTCGCTATGACACGGGCGACAAGCTGAGCTACCTCAAGGCAGTGGTGACACTGGCTTGCGAGAATGAGGAGCTGGGCTTGGACCTGCGCGAATGGCTGGGCGAGTTCACAGCTGACCTCAAGGTCTAATTTCATGTGGGGGCAGGCCATCTGGCCGGTGACCTTGGAATGCGGCGATTTGGTCCTGCGCCCCATCAAGCTTCGTGACAAGGCCGAGTGGAGCAGGGTGCGCTCACGCAATGCTGCCTGGCTTCAGCCGTGGGAGGCCAGCAACCCTGCCAATCAGGGCCAGCTGCCCACCTTTGGTGGGATGGTGCGGGTTTTGAACCAGCAGGCGCGTGAGGCGGCAGCCCTTCCGTTCATCATCACAGAACGTGTCCCGGGAAAGCCCAAGCCGGCCATCGTGGGGCAACTGACAGTGTCCTCCATCATGTGGGGATCAGCCATGACTGCCACCTTGGGGTATTGGGTGGACCAGGACCGTGCCGGTCGGGGCATTGTTCCCACGGCCGTAGCCATGGCCACGGACCATTGCTTTCGGCAGCTGGGCCTGCACCGTATGGAGATTAACATCCGCCCGGAGAACGTGGCAAGTTTGCGCGTGGTGGAGAAGTTGGGTTTTAGGGATGAGGGCCTGCGCCCGCGATACCTGCACATCAATGGCCAGTGGGCTGATCACAGGAGTTTTGCTCTCACCGAAGAGGAAGTTCCCGAGGGGATCCTGAGCAGGTGGCTGGCCAGTCGGTAGCGGTCAGCACTGGTGGGACGTTGGTTGTATAAAGAGTCAGTTTTATTCCCTTAGCTTGCGACACACCGCCAGTAATGCCGGTGGCGGCATGTTTGACCTCTAGGGTTGAAATGTGGCCGGACACGTGTTGCGAGCCCACCCAATCCAGCAGTTGCAGGAGACGTCAATGGAAAGCATTACTTCCGACGCCCACACCCACGTGGAGCCGGGACCTTCAACGGCCGTGCCCTCGGCAACTGACAAACCTTTGAAAATCCGCTGGGGCAGAACGCTCGTTGCCTGTGTGGGCCTCGTTGCTTTACTGGTAGCGGGTATTTCCGGCGCGCTGAGCATGCTGTCCCTGACCACTTCCGGGACGAGCTGGGCATCCCTTGCGGTGTTTGGCCTGGTGATTGCAGGGCTGCGCACGCTTGCTGTGCGGGACCAAAGCATTCGCCGCGCTGCCCGGCAGGCGGCGAACGATGCCGCCCAGACCACTTCAACGCAGGCATCAATGCCCGCACCGGAACTGCGCGAGACGGCACTTTTTGACGGTTCCGAAGGAGCTCCGCCAGCTCCGATGCAGAAACCGCTCACGGCTGAGGAACTGCGCACCGCCGCGTTGCGGGTGGCTGCCAAGGGCACGGCCGATGCCAAGCTGGCACACACCCAAACCCTCGCCGAGGGTGAGCTGGAAACTGAAACTTGGGAGCCAGTAGAGGTTCCTGTTCCTGGCTACGTGACTGCCGCCCGTGCGGCGTCGAAGGCGCAGCCTCTGGCCATTCCCGTTGCGCCCAAATCTGCCGGCACCTCCATCAAGGCTGACCAGGCCGGCGTGGGAGTGACTGGGGACCATGAGGGGATCGTGGCCGTTCCCGACGTTCCCGGTCATGTTGCTCCGATTGTTGTTGTGCCGGCTGCAATTGCTCCGTCCGAGCGTGGCAGCTATGCGTTGAACAACTTGGATGACGTCCTCCAACGCCGCCGGGCCTAACCCTTCTAGCCCCCCGAACGTACAGAAGATGCCGATGTTTTCCACAAACATCGGCATCTTCTGTACGCTCGGGAGCGGTTTTTGCCCGTCCGGGCGTATTGTGTGATCCATGGTTTTGATTGCTGTTGCAGGCGGGACGGGACTGGCTGGCCGGGCCGTTGTTGAAGAGGTCGTTGCCCGAGGGCAGCAGGTGCGCTCATTGAGCAGGCGACCACCTTCTGCCGAGGCGCGGGTGGCGGGAGCTGAGTACGTCCACGGCGACTTCCGCACGGGTCAGGGAGTTGCGGCGGGGCTGGTCGGTGCTGATGCGCTGATTGAGACCTTGGATGCCCGGCAGGGTGCCGGGTTGCGGGCGCTGCCGGTCACCTCGGTGGCAGCCCTGAAGGCGGCCGCCGACGCCGGTGTCCGGCGATGCGTTCTGCTCACCATAGTGCGGGCAGGGGAGTGCTCCATGGGCTACTACCAGGCGCAGGCAGCGCGGGCCCTGAGCTACGAGCATTCCGGCCTGCCGACAAGCGTTGTGTACGCCACCCAGTTTCATAATCTCGTGGCGGGCATTTTTTCTGCAGGCGCCAAGGTTGGCGTCATCCCCGCCTTCCACGGTGTCTCGTTCCAGCCAATCGCGACGGCGGACGTGGCCCGTGTGCTTGTTGGCGAGGCGCTGGTTGAGGGTCCCGGCCATCGGGCAGTTCCTGCTGGCGGGCCGGCGGTTCTGACCATGAGGGAGCTGGCGCAGGAATGGAGGTTTGTCACCGGCAGCAAGGCACGCGTGACAACAATGCCGCTGCCGGGTTCCTTTGGCACGTTCCTGCGGCTCGGCAAGAACCTGGTGCCGGAGCATGCTGTGGGACAGATCAGTTTTGGGCAGTGGCTGCGGGCGAATGGCCAGGGCAGCTGACGGCATCTTTTGCTTCCGCCGCGTCCAGACCTTGGAATCTGTTGGACTGCGGGACTAGTCTTTGACAATGGCAGCGCACGCACTGTCTGGGGCTATGGCGCAGTTGGTAGCGCGCTTCGTTCGCATCGAAGAGGCCAGGGGTTCGAATCCCCTTAGCTCCACCATGGACGTTTTAGTCGAACCATTGACCAAGAAAAGACGACCAAATTGAATATCATCTGACGCCTCCGCATTGCGGGGGCGTCTTTTGATTGGCACCAAGGACTTTGCGCCGCCCAGATCGGTCCGTGCGGCCGCCCAGGTGGTTTCTGCGGCGTAGATCCCGGAGAACGGTTCGGCCAGATCAGTGGTCACGTCGCCGATTTCATCAACGTAGATTTTCTCGAAAAAGGACTGATTCATCAGGCGGCGGACAGCGTCGGTGGCTGAACAATAGAGCCCGGCTGGATCTTCGATGAGCTGGAGCGCTTTCTTCAAGACTGCTCCACCAACAGTCAGTTCGGCAGAAATATTCGCCAGCGAGTCTTGAGCCTTGCTCTTCTGGGTGTGGATCTCGTGAAGCTTCATACGGATCTTGTGCTGCGGCAGCGTGCCATCAGCGGCGAGATCTATCAGGCGTTCTTCTTTCACCTCAAGCTCTTTGAGCTGTCTGGTGACTTTTGCGTGAACGTCACGGACACTGCCCTGTTCGTCGGCGAGTGCCTGATCGATTCGATTGTGGATATCTGCCAGATAGTTGGCGGGTAGATTGAGCGATCCGTAGTGGAGCTCAATGGCCTCTTCAATGCGGTAGACCGGTAGATACGGAAGGTCACAAGTACCCTCTTTTCGCTGCCGACAGACATAGTACTGGTACGTTCCGCCGCGCCCGATGGCTTCGGTAAAAATCATGCGGCTCGTCTGGCCGCGATCATGGCACCGTCGGCAAAACAGCATTCCTTTGGCGAAATGGTGATGGACCCGGTCGCGCTGTCCACGGCGGCTTCGGAGATCCATGACTTCCTGCACTCGTTCAAAGAGCTCTTGGCCGATGATCGGCTCGTGCCGTCCGGGGAAGATGTCGCCCTTGTATGTGACGTAGCCGCAGCAATACGGGTCTTTGAGCATCTGGTGGAGCTTGCTTTGCGCGATTGGCTTTTCTGGCGCCCGGGCTGAGGCCCGAGAAGTCAGTCCCATGTCGCCCATCACGGCTTCGAGCCGCTCAAGAGTATAGTCACCAGTTGCATAGAGTTCCCATGTCTTGAGAATGAGGGGCGCGCGCTTCAGATCAAGTTCTACGGTGTTGATCTGTCGTCCGTCGATGTCCTTTCGAACGTTGAGGTATCCCAGTTTGGCTCGGCCGATTGTTCCGCCGTTGATGGCCTTATTGCGCATCTTGATGCGGATGTCTTCGCCGCTGAGCTGGTTTTGCACCTGATTCATGATGTCGGTGACGGCTTCCATAGCTTCGGCGTAGGTGCCTTCGCCGAAGTCTTCCCGTGCAGATAGAAGCCGGACGCCAAGCTTGTCGAGATGTCGCTTGGTAATGGCCGCGTCAACGAAGTTGCGGAAGGCTCGGGATCGGGCATAGACGACGACGTAGTCGACGTCGCGGTTGTCTTGAAGATAGCTCAGCATGGACTGGAAGACGGGGCGCTTTTCGATCGTTTGGGCGGACACGCCGGGTTCGACAAACTCATGGACAATCTCCGCACCAAGCGCCCCAGCTTTCTGCTCGCAGATGTCGCGCTGGGTGGCGATGGAGTTGCCGTCTTTGTCGATGTCGATGGCGGTCTCGGTCTGTTTTTTGCTGGAGACGCGCAGGTAAAGAACGGCCTTTCGCGGGCGCATGGCCTCGATGTCGTCGATGGTCATGATCAAACTCCTTGTATCGGGGTGAGGTTGTTCATGCGGTACTGCCATGAACGCGAAAATGGAGTGCTGGCTGGTTGGCAGCGTGGCGCTGGTTCGGTGATGCCGGTCTGGCGCAGTCGGACAAGAATGGCGACTTCGGATACCTGGAAATGGTTGGCCAGGTCGGATGGACGTTGCATGCCGCTGTAGTAGGCCCGTTTGAGGAGCAGCTTTGGGACGAGTAGGCATCCGGCGAAGTAGTCGGCGGCTTGTTCGGCCTGGTCGGCGGCGCTGAGGTCTTTGGTGCCCAGGTAGAGCTGGTCGGCTCGGTTGTGGTCGATGATGTGCTTGTATTCGTGCGCCAAGGTGAAGCGTTGGCGGCGGTAGTTTTCGTGTTTGTTCAGTTGGATGATCCAGACATTGCCGTTCCAGAAACTTGCTCCGGAGACGGGCGCTTCGACGAGTTCAATTTCGATCTTGGGTAGTTCGGCGATGAACTCGACTGGGACAGCTCCGGCGTCAATATTGTGTAGCTGGAGTAATTTGATGGCTTGGTGTTCGGCGACTTGTTTTGCCTCAGCCAGGGAGTGGACCTCGCGGTTGGGGATGAGAGATCGGAGGGTCGACAGGACACTTCGATCAAATGGAGTTGGGTTGATGGTGTTAGTCATGGCTTTCTCCTTTCTCTGAGAAATAGGTGGGTTATTCGTCCTCGCCGGGTGCGGGACCGGTTGGGATGTTGATGCCGTGCCGGGCGGCGACGCCTCGGAAGTGCTCCTCGATTTCGCGGACGGCATCCTCGGGCATGTCCTTGAACTTCGTGCGCAGATAGGGCTGCAGGGTGGGAAGGTCTGAGCTGCGGAGGACGCGGGATTCGGCTAGGAGATTGGTCAGCGGGATCTGGAGTACATCGGCGATGGAGCGGAGGTTGTCCATGCGGGGACTGCCGATTTGGCCAAGTTCCAGGCGGGTGATCGTGCCTTTGGCAACGTCTGCTCGCCGGGCAACTTCGCTGGCGGATAGGCCAAGTTCTTGTCGCCGTTCCCGGATGGCGTCCGCCAATTGTTGTATGTCGTGGTCTTGCATTTCGTTGATCTCCAATTTCTGTTCGTAGTATGAACCGATCGTTCATTTCGTTCAACGATTTAAGCGAATTCCACAACAGAAATTTCGTCAAGGCAGGAAGTCCTGCCTTATTCTTCGGACATTGTCAGAATCGGCTGTTGAATACGTAGATACCCGAGTCAGACTCGATGCTGTAAATCTCGCCGTCGAGGCGCATGTCTTCAGCCATGGCCTCGGCGTCGATCGTGACGTAGGGCTGGAGCGACTCCGGTAAGAGTTTTTCGACCTCGTCACGCCAGCCGAGGTCGTCGATGATCTGTTCGGCGTAGGCGGCCAGAGTGTCGTATTCGCCCAGATAGGCTACTTCGAAGTGGTGCCAGTCTTCGGGATCGAGGCCGGAGTAGTCGACCCAGGCGGCGAAGGCCTCGCCGTACTTTTCGATTCCTTCAGCCAGTGTGGCAACGTCTTCGATGCGTTCGTATTCACTGAGTCGTTTGTTGCCGAAGCCTTCGTAGTCGTGGATGGCCCATTCCTCTGGGGCTGGTTCTTTGGATTGGGCCAAGATGGCGGTGATCTTTTCATGAATAGCTTCGGCTCCGATGGTGGCGTCGATCCAGTCACCGAGCAGCCGGCCGTTATTGTAGTCGGCCAGTGAGGCGACGTAGATTGCCGGTGTGGTGCGTTGCTTCTCGTGTTCCGGATCTGTCCCGGGTAGGTGTTCGTGGTTCATGTGTTTCCTCCTTTCGCTTGGGGTTGTGTGTTTGCGGCAGGAGCAGCGGAGGGAGTCCGATCGAACTCCACTCACGCTGACCCCTGCCGGGATGGCTCGAACTAGCGTCCACGCGCCGTGCGGGGCTTCACCTCTGCCTGGTCGTTGCCGAACAAGCTGGTGATGGCCTCGCGGCGGGCTGCCGCCTCCCGCTCGATGTCGGCCATGGCAGATTCGGCTTGGGAGACCAGATCGGTGTTGTTCTTGACGAGCGCAATGTGCGCCGCCAAGGCCTGCCTAATCTCCTCGGTGATGGTGCTGCCGCGCAGCTGGGCGATGAGCACCAGCTGGGTGTGGATGTCCGGTTCGAGCCGGACGGCCAGCGTTTTCACGCTGCCCTGGGTGTGACGGTCGATGCCGTCACCCGGTGGTGTCGTCATGACAACTCCTCGGTGCTTGCGGTCGGCGAGGTTTCGGGGTGAAACCTGACTCACCTGGCCGCATGACACCGACGAGCTGTCGACGGTTCAGGCTAGGGGTGATGCCCGGGCCGTTTCGATTCGGGTGATGGCTTCGTGGGCGAAGTCGCTGTTGAGCTCGATGCCGATCCACTGCCGTTGCAAGCGTTCGGCAACGACGGCTGTCGTGCCCGAGCCCATAAATGGGTCAAGGACAACACCGGGCTCCATCCCGTTTTGGTGCCCGCAGCTTGGGGCGAGGGCAAGCCGGGTAGCTGCCTCTCCCAGTCGTCGCAGTGCACGGATATACGGCTTACGACAGATGGTGCAGCGTCCTTCGGGCGTCCCCGCTTGGATGCAGCGGCTAGCCAAGGACTCCGGGAAGCTGGCGTGGTGGCTGCCCTTCCCGGCTGCCGTGGCGAGCGTCCAGAGGTCACCTGGATTCTTGCCGAGCGGGTGCCCAACAACGCCCCGGGCCTTCATAGCCGCCAAGCCGGTGGTGGAGTCAGCATTGGGGCCACGCCATGGCTCGGTGGAGGGTCGGCGCGAGCGCTTGCTGGGTGGTGATCCTGGTTTGGAGAGATGGGGAATGCGAATACTGTCGAGGTCGAAAAAGTAGCATGGCTGTTTGGCGAAAAGGTAGATCACCTCGTGGGTAGCTGTCAGCCGGTCACGGACGCTGGTTGGCATCGGGTTTGGTTTGGCCCAGATGATCTTGTTGCGCAGAATCCAGCCGTCTTCTTGCAACAGCCGGGCGAGCCGTTCCGGTGCCAGTGCCAGGCTTTTGGGTGGGGCGCCCTGGCGGGCATGCGTGGTGTAGGTGTCGCCCAGATTGAGCCAAAACGTCCCGGTGGGCACGAGGACGCGGCGGATTTCGCGGCAGACTTCTCCGAGATTGGCCGCCCATGTATCGACCGATGTTTCCAGCCCGAGCTGGCCGGGTGCGTCGTAGTCGCGCAGCCGGAAATATGGTGGGCTGGTCAAGCACATGTCGACGGTTTCGGCCGGCAGGGTGCGCAGTGTTTCCAAGGCGTCACCGATGTGGAGATTGCTGGTCAGGCTAGTCATGGCGTACCCCCTGTACTACGGCTTCGGCGGCGTCCGCGAGTGCGTATATCCGGTAAAGGCCAGGGCTGGGGCGGCTATTCCGTTCGAGGGCGTCTTGGAGTGACTTTCGACGCCGAACGGCAGTGGTTTCACGGTAGGCGTCCATGGCCCAAATGACATTCGGAAAGCCGCCGAACTGGTGTTGTTCGATCCCCGTACTGCGGTAGTCCTCGTAGGCCGTGCATTTCCCCAGCAGGGTGGGCAGGCTTTCATGCCCCAGGTCGACTTCGATGAAGAACGCACATACTTCCTCGTCATCGGCGGAGGCTGCCAGTTCGACGTAAAGATCGGGCCGCAGCACTTGGGCGACGCTGTAGTTGTCTGCGTACGTGCGGGTGGCTGCATGTTCGGGATCGATTCTGACCACCTCAGCCCCGTGGGCCATGGCTGCCTCGCGGATACCTGCAGCCATGTCACCGATCGCCAAGGTGTGGTCGAGGAAGCGGGCCGATGGCTCATCGAACCGCTTACGAGCCCGGACCGACGCCGTTCCGCGCTGGAGGCGGTCACCCGCCGTGTCCGCGTAGTAGACCAGCCCCTCGGAACCTGCTCGGATGCCGCCGATACGCCGGTCCAAGACGCCCAAGATCCGGAGGGAGCGCAGCCGAGACAGGACCAGGCGGCAAGTTCGTGAAGCCGAGCTCTCCGATCCATGGTCCGTGAAGTGCAGCGCCTGGATGTGCTTGGCGGTTAGGAAGCGGTAGCGATCGACGGATGCCAGGATGTCTTGGTCGCGTCGGCTGAGGTGTGACTGGATCTCCCGGAGTCGTCGGCTACTGATGCGCGGCCCCGCGTGGACTCCGGTGCTGGAAGAACCACCGGTATTCGGCGCCCCTGTTGTCCCCTTTTCGCCGCTGGCCTGCATGGATGCGTGTGGTCGGCTCGACGCGGTCGGGTAGCCGGTCGGAAGGATCGTTTTGTCGCTCATGGTGTGCTCCTGCGACGGCGTCCGCCCGAGTCACCCTGCTCCTGCGCGGGTGTAAGGATGTCTAGGAATCCTTGTTCAATGGCGTCGATGGGCTGGCCGTATTGTTCACGGCTGCGAGTCCGAATGTCAGCCACGTTGGCCGTTGTCTTCGGTGTCGTGAGTGTCTTGCCCGATGCCCAGTCGGTGACGGTGCCCTGGTGGACGAGCTGGGCATAGACGTGGCGAGCCGGCAGCGAGGTGAAGTCCTCAGGGTCAAGCCCCGGGGCCATCACGGACGCAGCACGGGCATCCTTGGCGGCCAGCTGGAAGAAGATGCGGGAACGGCAGTTCGCTTCGAAGGCTGAGCGCATCGCCACCGGCAACTGATCAAGGTATTGGTGGGCGACGTGGAAGGCGGCACCAAGGCTTCGCGCGGTGGCCAGGGCGTCTCCGATATCCGTGGGTAGGCGGAGGTAGTCCTGCACTTCGTCGAGGTAGACCGTTACCGTGTGACGGTTTTTGGGGTCGACTGTTGCGCGTTCCTGGATGGCTTGCCAGAGTTCAGCGACAACCAGGGCACCGAGAAGTTCGGCGGCTTCCGGACCGAGTTTGCCTTTTTGCAATGGCACCAGCAGAATCTTGCCTTCGGTCAGGACCTGCCGAATGTTGAAGCGCGGGTTGCGCTGGGCCAAGACGTGGCGCAGGTGGGGATCCAATAGCGGGCGCAGCTTGTTCATTAGTGGTGACGTCACCTGGGCGCTGGCCTCCGGCGATAGCTGGTCGAACCAGTGCCAGAATGGTCCTGCCGAAAATGGGTCGCTGCGGGCAATGCGTTGGGTGATCGAGCGGCGGAAACCGGCATTGGTCAGCAGCACCGGCAACATGGCCAAGCTGGCGTCACCGCGACTGGTCAGTGCCAGCAGACTGTGCCGGAGGATATCCGAGGAGCGTGGCCCCAATCCGTCTGCCCCGTAGAGCGCTTTGAAGGTGCCGAAGATTTGGTCGGCCACAAGTGCCGGGGAGCGTCCGTGCAGATCCAGTGGATTAATGCCGACCGGTGCGCTGTTGAGCGGATCGAGCAAGACGATGTCATCGCGGCGAGATGATGGTATGACGGCCAGGACATCGCGGATCAGGTCCTTGGGCTCGATGACGACCAGTCCCCGTCCGGCCAGCATGTCATCGTGGATCAGGTTCAGCAGCAGCGAGCTCTTGCCGACGCCGGTTGGCCCGAGCAGCCAGAGGTGTCGCCGGCTGTCATCAGCAGTGATCCCAAGGGTCGTGTCGGTGGCGCCTGGCGCTGTGGCCTGGGCAATGACCCGATGTTTGTCCCCACTGGTGAATGAGGGACGAATCTGGCGCGGATGGATGGGTGGCAGCCCAGGGTACGGGATATCGACAGCGCCCACCGGCCAGCCGCTGAGCAGGCCAACTTCAGCAACCGACAACTGCTGCGCCGGGGTGAAGAATGCCCACTCCGAGGCGGGAGCATTCAGTTTCTGTGCCCTGTCCCCGTGCTCGCGCAGCCGCAACCCAGGAGACAGCAGCGTTCCGAAGGAGCTGACAACACGCTTGATGAGTGCCGACCGGCGGGATTCGTTGGTGGCGTACACGCCGATCCGGATGACGGCGGCAAATCCGTGGTCGGACTGCTTGAACTGGATTTGCCTCACAACCTGTGGGCGGCGCTCCGGCTGAATGCCGGTCAAGACAAGCGATGCGATTCCCTGGCCTGCACGTGGCAGGTGTTCAGGCACCAACTGGGGTGCCAGTCGTGGACCGAGCACGATCTGCACGACCAGCAACTCTTTGCCGTGAAGACCACTCAGACTAGCCAAAATGGACCGGGTGCTCCCCTCGCTGTCGTGTGACTCCAGCGGGCGGATTGGCTGGTTGATAGTGATGCGGCGGGCAACGGCAGCTGCACCTCTACCAGTAGTGTCGGCGGCGACAATCGTGCCAGGTACCATTTGTTCGATGTCTCGGCGGACGGCGCTTTCATGGCGTCGCTGGGAGGCGACGAGGTAGCGGATACCGTCTTTTGTGGCGCGGGCTTCCAAAATGATCTGCGGCGCGTGGAGCTGGGTGGCCCATTGGCGCAGCAGGTTTGCTGTCCGTGTAGCGTCCAGTGGGTACGGCCAATAGATTTCCTGCCAGACCAGCTGGCGAAGGTGGGTTTCTTGGCTAGTCATGGCGCTCTCCTCGGGGACGTCGATTCGTCTCGTGTTGCGCCTGGGCTTCCCGTTCGGCTTCGGCCTGGGCCATGGCGATGACGGCGCGGCTGAGCTTGCGCAGGTCCGGTTTGTCGCGTTGGACGCCGTAGACCGTGATGTGGCGCTCCTGGCGTGGATTGGCGGCACGGCTGCGGCGTGGTTTCTTATGTGTAGGCATAGTGGTTTCCCTCCTTTCAGTCGGTGTTGTGGTTGGCGATGCAGACGATCGTTCAACGTATTGAACGTGGTCTGTGAAGTAGTATGCGTTCAATTCGTTGAACGTTCAACCACTTTGGCGTAAACCACAACACCGACTGGAACAAGCCAAACTACGGATGTAGCGGCGATGGATTCTTGGCCTAGTAGCGTCGGGCGAGCCACATGCGGATCGCCACGATGGCGGTCCACAGCAGCGCGATGACACCGGTAACGATGACCAGGACGGGCCAGATTGACTCGATGATCTTGGCGGCGCAGTAGATGGCAATAGATGCCAGCAGTACGGCCAGGCAGGCACCTACCAGGCGGTCGAACATGGACATGGTCCCTTTCTGCTTGTCGGTCATCGCTGACGCTCGATTTCCAAGAAGATGCCGCAGGCCAGTCCGTGGCTGACGCAGTCTAGGGCGAACTGCAGCTGGTCAGCGACGTAGCGCTTGGTGAGGGCGTAATGCATGACTTGGCCGATGGCGTCCGCCTGGTACAGCTTCCATTCCAGGGTGTCCGGGCCGTAGCCGGCCCGCTCGATCCGGCACATCAGGCGGCGGGCCAGCTCGAACTCATCCGTGGAGGAGAATGACAGCCCCATCTCCACGTGTGCCATGTCGTGCATGAACCGGTAGGCGTAGTTGCCTTCCGGGTTGGCAAAGATGACGCGGCTGGAGTTTTCGTTGCTGACGGGCAGGGGCGTCTTGGATCGCATGGCGACTTCGTAGGCCGCTTGGAGCGAGGCATAGCTGTTAGGAGCATCGGCGGTCGCATGCCAGTCGAAGCCGACACGGGAGGCGATGTGGGAAGCCTCCAACTTGACGTGCGTATTCAGGTTTTCTTGGGCAATGGCCAGCTGGGTGCTGGTGATGTTTTTAGGCATGACAATTAAGCCCTTTCAGGATCGTGTTTTTGGAGGATGTAGGCGACGGCCTACGGAAGGGGTGCGATTAGCGCCGGGCGATGAACAGGCGCCACACGGCGGTGATAAATTTCAGGTACAGCCGCAGGGTGGTGGTGGCCACCCCTGCGAGGACTCTTGCGCTAGACAACACGTCCAGTCGATAAGCGACAACGACTGCCGCAATGAGGATCAGCCAGACGATGAGCGTTGTCATGAGGTGCCGGAGTCGTTGAGAATCCAGTCTGTAATCTCATCGGTGGCAGCACCGACCCCAACCAAGGCAACCCGCAGCAAATGATCGGCCGCGACCGGGTCCACGATCCTGAGCATCTCGGCGTAGGTCCGGACGCGTTCGTGGAGATCCGTGAACAGCTGCGCCGTGTATGCAATGGCATTGAGTACGATGCGGCTTTCGTCGTCTTTGTCAGTGTTGGTATCCATGACCTAACCCCGGAACTGGCGGACTTCCCAGGCGGCATTCTCCGCGAAGGAATCGGCGATGAAGTTCAGGCGGGCGGCGGTTTGGGGGTCCCCGTCGGACAGGAACGTTGCCTCGCGGCTCAGCATCGCGGTCAGGTGCATGCCGGTGGCTGCCACCATACCCGCTGCCTGAACACGGGTGGCTGTCACCAGTCCCCGGGTGATCTCCGCGTTCTGCTGACGGGATAGAGCCCGTCCTTCGGTGCGCGAAAAACTCTCCGGAATATTGGCAAGCGGGCCCTTTGGAGTCGGTAGAAGGCTTGACATGTTCATGGTCCTTACTTCTTTGAAGTCCATCCCGGTAACTCCGGGGTACTTCGACAGTAGAAGCGTCCGAGGGCGTGACTTGAAAGTTGGAAAAAAGTTGGAAAATGCCAATGCCCGCGCATCGCCAAGAACGGTGCGGCATAGTGGGATGCATGAGACCGGATCATGATGACGCCGAGTCACTGGCCTACGAGCTATCTCGACTCCGTAAGAACGAGGGCTTTGTTCAGCGGCGCTTGTTTAAGGCTGCCATCGTTGACGAGATGCTGCGTGGCGCCTACGAGGACACCTTTGAGCGCTTGAAAAGCCGATTCTTGTCCGCGATCTATTCGCTTAACGAACACGAAGCGACTCTCCTGCTGGACGTCTTTGCTTTAAGCCCAGAAACCGAGGGCGTCGCCCGGCTGGAGCACCGTCGACTGATCCATGGCGACAAGATCGGACGTGGCGTCGAGACTGTTGCTTCAAGGGAAGAACCGGCGCTTCGACACCTGCATTCCAGACTCGTTACCGGGACATATGCCCAGTCACCATTGGTCCTACACGTACCGGAGATGCACGGTGGCATCATCTACGAGGCCACCAGCACCTTGATCATTGTGGAGAACCGGAAATGGAAAGAGACCCGCGAGTACTACCGCTTCGCTAATATGACCGACGACCTGGACTATGTCACGGTCACTCGCTCTCACGAAGGCTGGGTCGAACCTCAGCCAGGAGGCGACTTCAAGGTCAACACCCGCACCGTTGATGGCGCCGGCTACAATGACCATTTCTGGCATCTCAACCAAGCGCGCACCAAAACCGAACCTATGGTCCGTGGCGAGATCTATGATCTCAAATTCACCGTGCACCCAGACCATGGACCCAACGAGCAAGACGCCCTCAAGCTTGCCAGCCGCGCATTCCATGACAGGACGCTCCTCGCTTCCGTCCAGGTGGGCTTCATCGGGCATAAACCCAGGAGCCTCTGGAAGTTCGAAAGCGTCAGTCCCTTCGCACGTCCAACGAAAGCCAACGAGTACAACGCTCAGGGACTCGACGATCGCGGGATCGCCACTCTCCGCCTCCGTGACGTACACGGCGGACTATTTAGCGGGATAGTTTGGGAGTGGTGAAGGTTAGCACTCATAAGGCAGCGCAAAGCCCTCGATACCAAGGTATGGTCGAGACCGCAGCAAGAGATCGTCTACAGATTGGCTCCTGAAATACCAGTTGTCCCACATGCGAAGTAGTCCGCGCTGACATCCAAAAGCATCGGGGTGACAGCGCTGGCCCTCACGATTCGAGGCTCACACGCCTCCGAAACTCCACAATCTCACTTGTTGATGAAACAAACCTGAGCAATTCTCCCAGAAAGTTGGCTGACGCCTCTTGTCGGTGCGGATCGAAATGGTCAAGGATGTCAGTAGTCCGGCGTATCCTGTCAGTATCAACGACGATCAGCCGTCCGCCGCTACATGCGGATCGGGTTCGCCTATCCGAGAGGAGCTAGAGTGCGTACACCTACAGAGGCTCGGATGGCTCGATGCCACGCCCAGTCATGCGATTGAGCGTGCTGCAACTAGGTAACTCCAACAAGAGATGGTCTCGGGAGCCTCCGCTACCCTTTGACCACGGCGTAAACTGGTGAGGATGTGAAGAGAGTTCGTCATTGGCACACTACAAGGGCGTTGTGAATTACACAATATCCATGGTTCCCGACAAGTTTCATACTAAAAAGATATCTAAGTATGAAACGCGGAGGATACAGATGGAGAAGCCACGAAAAGAGGAACAAATGAACAGCAAGAGCAGTTACGTTGGCTCAAACGAGATTGCCATTAGTGCAATCGAAGGTGCCGCCGAAGTTGCGCGGGGCATGGAGAGCAAAGAAGATGAACTCATGACGGTGATCGGAAAGACCGGCGTAGTTTGGTCTGTCATTGGCATTGACCACAGCGTCAAGTTCCCCCCGGTCGATGAAGTAGACCCGCTGGTCGACGCCTTGCCGAAATCACACGACACGCCATTCACTCAGACCTCTTGGTGAAAAATGACCAATGAAAAGCTGGGTCGCTCTTTTGAGAGCGTGGGCCGAGATGGGGTCAGCCGATCATGGCCCAACAGGCAGGACTATGCCGAATTTCATACGAATACGGGAGACCTTGAGGGGCCTGAGTATTTTCCTGACGCTTATCGCTTGCACCCGGCAACCTTCTTAGATTGGGTCAAGAGAGGGCAAACCGGGTGCCGCTTTGCTTCTCGCTTGGCTCGAGACGATATCGCCGCACGGTGGGAGTCCGTGCTTATCTCCAAGAATATTCCAAGTGAAGACCTCGCGACGCATGTCTGCGAGGTGATTCTCAGTCTGGATAAACGGACCGAGCTTGTTCAGCTCATTTTTCCCCACATCGAAGAAATTGACCAGCTAATCGGCTTGATAAATGACCTATGCGCCCCGAACTTGAATTGGTTCTGGGAGGCTCAAGATTCATACGACGATGGCTGGGTCGATGTTGGCTTGCGCTGGATACTCCCCGATGGTGAGCATGTCGCTTGGGCTCTTGGCTTTGGTCCGTTTGAGTTCCTACCAGTCACTAGGCGCGCACCAATTGCGAGTATTGTTTTGCGAACTTCGCCTTTAAAAAGAACTTCTGAGACGCGTGACGGTCATGACCTAATTCCGGTTCATGCTGCGGACATGGATGACCTCCTGGATGGAGATGATGACCTGCGCAAGCTTCTCACGAGTGCGACCAAGGAATCAAAGCTTAAATATGTAGCCGAAGAACACGCTCAATCCGCACGAGCAAGGGTTACCTTTAAGCTTCCACGAGAGAATCTATGCGATCCGCACTAGGAGCTGCTATAGACGGCCGCCCCACAGGTGACTTCCGAGCGGATACGTCCGATTTGCATCTTTCGGGCTGAGTTCACCGGTGTATTTAACTATTCCAGGTCGAACACCTAGTATCTCGGCAAACTGAACCCAACGTGGTAGCGCCCTTGCATATACCTTGCCTGCGCCGATCGCAAAGAGAAGTTCAGTAGAAAGCACTCGCTCACCTTCGGGCACGAGGCGGAGGGCATGGGTAACGCGACCACGAAAATCGTCTTCCCAAACATCAAACATGTCAGGGTATATAGTCACTGCACTGCCCACAGTCACGATTGATTCGTCATCGACAACTAATCCCAGATATCTCTTGAGGTTCCGAAACCTTGTCATTGGGACATCAGCGATTTGGGCACCGTGTTTGCAAGGCTCACACTTAAATGTAATGCGGATCCTGGCCCTCCCGATTTCAACGAGCGCGCCAGAACGCAACATCGCCGAAGAGCCGCCGCTAATCACTAAATTCACTCGCGATTGCTCTGAATTAATTTCTTGAGCCTTCAGCTCATCTTCATGCACAATGCAAATTTGCCTCGGATCCCGTGCGTTGACATTTTGCAGGCTTCTTTTTCTTGCAATGCCGGCGAGATCGAGCTCATTTTCCGCTCTAACCATCGGCACTGATCGACCTGGACGATATAGTGCGCCCGTTAGTTTCATACTGGTCATCATCGCACTACAACTCGTCCAGGTCGACCGCACGTCGCTCAGACGACGCCATCATCCTGAACCGTCCCCGGATGCTCCTATAGTTGTCAATTCGATTGCGGAGTGGCTTCTTCATCGAGCCATTGCCGGTAGTTTGTGGCCTTTACGTGGGTGATCATGCCCCGATTATGACAGAACTGTTGATTTGTGCAACGACGGCTGCCCCTCAATGTCCGTCCGGTTCCAGGCCGACCGCTCAAAATATCAGAAATGTCTGTGGTCCACGTACATCCACGTCAACGACGGGGTTGGTAAGCAGCTTCTTGATGCGCCCTACTCCGCGCGGAGTGCTGTGATGGCGAGGTCATGTAACATGGGGCCAATTACGAGAGCCGCACTTAGACGGCGGAGGCGCGTGGATCAAAAACAAAAAAAGTCAGTATAGGTTTGATTTGGAGCACAAAATACTGGCACATGCTGTAGTCTTACTCTGTGACTGAGCAAAATGAGATCATCGGGCATCTCCAAGAAACAGGCATTCTCGACGCCACACGCTGGGCGTACACGTCTGCCGTGAGCCGCACCCTCGGTGACTACTCGGAGGACGCCGGCCACAACGCCACATGGTTGGGCACCACTCGGCATACCCTTTTCTGTGACCGGCTTGACCGAGTTTTTGCTTCCGGCCGGTATCAGCTTCGCGCTGACAGCGACCCGTCTAGTGGGCTTGACCTGGTGTATGCCGAACTCACCGAACGCGACAAGCTCACCATGCCCACGCTATCTCCCGGGCTCGTGCAGCGGTCGTTCCTTAAGGGCAGCCCTGGCTGGAGGTTTGGCGATCGTCGTTTCCTTCTAGCGTCTTGCGCCTATGGAAAGATCTCTCGTCTGCCCTGGTCTGAAAAGAGCGAGACCAAACAGCAGGTTGCTAAACAGCAGAACCCCGATCCTCATCCGTCGCTTTTTGATGACTTTGAGCTGGACGGTGTCGAATGGCTTGTCCCTGCCCTGGAAGAGGTCCTCGACCTTGAGACATTTGTAGTAGGCCACACGCTGGATGCAGTCGGGCAGCGTTCTCAGCTGGTATTCGGGCGACCACGCATCAATGCTGGTGGAGGCGATGCCTGGCATTGGTACGAAAATCTTGACCACACCCCGCCAACATCCGGGGGTCATCGTCTGGATCAGCCTCAGTCGCCTGCGCCTGATCTCATCATTCCCGATGCTCCCGTACGTCTGCGTCGCCCCGCGGCGGAGCAGCGTCCTCAGGCGCGCCGCGAATCGTGAATAATAGTGTTTCCGCAGCGGACGCTGCGGCCCTGTTTGACGGTGGCCGACTGACACTTGCTCGTCAGTTAGCGGGTATCCGGAAGAGCGAATTGGCTCACAGAATCAGCAAAAGCGCCACAGCTTTGGCAGGGTGGGAGACTGGGGCTAAGCGCCCTGCGAGTTCCACCGTTGCCGAACTCGCGCTATCCCTAGGCGTCGATCCAGGATTCTTTGCCGTCCGCCAAGACGATGTGGCGATGCTTAGTGGCACGCCGCATTTTCGGTCACTTCGCTCCACGACCCAAATAACGCGAGATCAAGCAACGGCATATGGACAACTTGCTGTTGACGTATCACTGTCGTTGGAACATCACGTGGAGCTTCCGCACGCTGATATTCCGTCGTATCCAGTAGCTCCGGAGGATATTGAAGACGCTTCGCCAGAAGAAGCTGCTCGATTTGTTCGCCAGCAGTGGCAGCTTGATCCAGGGCCAGTCGGGCACCTTGTCCGGCTAGTGGAGAATCGCGGTGTTCTCGTCGTCTTCAGCCCGCCCGGGACAGCATCCGTGGACGCTTATTCCTTTGATAGCTACGCGCGACCTGTCGTGGTTCTTAACCCGACCAAGCGAGACTATTATCGGCAGCGGTTTGACGTCGCTCATGAGCTCGGCCACCTCGTCATGCACGGAGACGCTGAACCGGGCGGACGGATCATTGAAGAACAGGCCAACCGATTTGCGGCCGAGTTCCTGATGCCTGAATCGGACATTCGAGATTCTCTGCCAAAGACCATGGGTAGAACCGTCTGGACAACCCTCGGGAAACTCAAAGAACAGTACGGCGTGAGCATGCAGGCCCTCCTGTTTCGGTCTCGGCGTCTGGGGCAACTCGGTGACGTTTCATATCGGAATGCGATGACAACTGTGTCAGCCCGCGGATGGCGACGCCACGAGCCCGGTGTCATAAACACTGTCGAGCAGCCGTCGTTGCTCGCCAAAGCTGTCGAGATTTTGGACGAAGTTGGCATTACGGAGCGAATCTTGGTCAGCCAGTGCCGTGTACCTGCTGAGCTGTACCGCCAAGTAGTGTCTCGAGCGCCACTCGAATCGCATCTGGAGACTACGCCAATTTTAGATGAACGACAGAGCCGTTCGACAACAGTCGTGTCTTTGATGGATCGATTCAAAATGACCGAGTCATAGGAATCTCTGGCTGCTTTCACCTTGCTATATTGACAAGGTTGAGAAAGGGACTTTGATAGTCATTGTCGGCGCTGCTCTTCGCCCACCACCAAATGGTCGTTAATTCATTTTAGAAACAGCGAAGCTCACAGACCTCGCCTATTGGACAACTTTAGGTCCGATACCGGTGTTCAAGTCAAAGCGCGATAGTCCTCCCAAATTTGTTCTGCGGTCTTGACTGTCAGCAGGCCAGTTATCTTGGCCACAGCGTGCTGGGAGTATCGCTGATGACGTGTAGCCCCAATTTTGAAAGCTTTAAAGCACTCAGGGTCCTCTTTAAGTTTTAGAACAGAGATGGCTGCTGTCGTCTTGTTTGTCGTGAGGCCAACTTTGACGGAAAGTTCTCGGTGCCCGAGGTTGTAGAAGCCAAGCTCGTCCACTCGCTTGACGGCTACGACACCGGCGTTGGGGGTTCCCTCTGGAACTAAAGACACAGGGACGCCTTCCTTCTTGGTGATTCTAAGGTTGATTTGCATTCCGGAACCTTCGGCAGCAAAGTTGACGGATGCAATGCCTGGAAAAGTCTGCTCAAAAGTTTGGCCACTACGAATATCATTGCCCACCTTCCTCAGCTCGCCGGAACTTGGCTGCGTGAACTCACCACGAATAGCTCCATCAACTATCGCCAGGCTCCTAATTTTCGCTTCCGCTTCGGCATGTCGACGAGTTCCCGGGGCAAGAAGCTTTCGGATTTGTTCCATCTCATCCGTGAACATCAGCATTGGCTCCTGCAAGGAGACGGTTGAAATTGGCAGGACTCTTTCGGGCAAAGAGTCTGAAAGTTGTTCGCTGAAGACGTCCAGTAGTAGGTCCCTGAATAGCGTGACGCCGCTTTGAGCATGGAAATATAGCTGACCTTCAGATAGTTCCACGATGTGGTGTTGTGCAGCATCCCGAAGGCCATTTATGGCCTGGAGAACTAGAGCTTGTTCATCAATGAGGAACCGAACGTCTGGGTTTGAAAGAGCACGTCGGATACACGCGTCAAAGCCGATCGTATTCTTTTCGCGGGGTTCGCGAATTCTGCCGCCACGGTGCAGAATCGCGGCCTTCAACAGCATCTCAAAGGAGTGATCAAGGAGTATGAGGACTGCCTCGGATCTGCCAAGGTCCCAAGGTCGATTGAAATGCTCGATACTCAGGAGTAGTGAGTTGGTTGCTTTCTCTTTGAGAAGCTTTACTTCTTTCCTCATGATTCCCCCACGATGTTTCTTTGCACGTAGATAATTAGAACTGGAAAATGGTGAAAAATACAGCGTCGCAGTTACCAAATCTGTTCTTCGGCTAACTCTTCTGCTTTCGAACGAAGTCGTGTTCGATCCAACAGATCAGTGGCTCTCTCGTTTCCGGCAATTGAGCCCTCAACTGCTTGCTCACCTAAGAGGACGTATGCCCAGCGTCGATGGCTGCGCTGTGAAGGCTCAAGTTCATTTATCTGTTCACACCAGGCGACTGCAGCCGCATGCTTCCTCTGTACGTTGATGTCAGAAAGCGCAGATTCAGCCTTCGTCTCTACAACGTAGATCATTTCTTCGGTCCGAAATAGGAAGTCCGGCGAGTACCGGGCCGGCATTCCGTCGGCCTTCAAGTATGGGCGCTGTACGAAAGTGTGCTTGTACTCACTGATCTTGCACAAGGCCTCAACTTTAGTGTCGTTATTGGCCCACTCCAGGAACTTACGTTCCAAACCACCGCTGTGTGTGGGGATCGGAAGTTTCGGGTAGATGCACTTGGCGACTTCAATGCACGATGACGTCCTGACGCTGAGGGCCGGAACTTCCGAGAGGTGTCGGAAGTTTACTTCGGCAACTGATACGACTTCCTGAGTCAGCGAACGTACCAGGGCGGCAGAGATATTGCCCGCCAGCTCATTCGTGATCATGTCTGTCAATAGAACCCGCCAGTTCTCATCCTCTAGAGGATCGACAACCTGGCCAAAGAACCGATTGCGGATATAAGCATCGATCCAACCGAGAAGTTGCGGCCTAAACGTCTGCAGCATGGGGAAAGCCGCCAGCGAACTGTATTTCTTAGCGCTTGGAGTCATCTCAGATTTGCTGCCACCCAATGCTTCGGTAATACGTACAGTCAAGCGGGCCAGGAAGTCGTTGTATCCGGTAGCAGTCATGACACCACCGTCGACCCTGTAATCACCAAACTGGGTTTTCGTCTGCGCATCGACCGAGACGAAGCGATCGCCCTTACCGACAAATTTCTTAGCGTCTGTGAAAGGAACGCGGCATCGTGGCAGCTGGTACGGGTCAAGTATCGGAGTCTTGAGCTCCTCCTCTCTATCCCGGACCATCATTGGAACATGGAAATCAAACTGCTCGTAGCCGTCGCGAAGCTCAACAACTTCAAGGTCACCGGTTGCGGGCGACGGCGTATCTGTGTCGTCACCGACTTCGCCGGCTAGCCCCTCAGCCATTAACTGATCGTAGAAGTCAGAGAACCTGGGATGTTCGACGATGAATAGGACGTCAAAATAGTTCTGGGGTTCCAGTTTGTTAGCTATCCGCCTGCGGGTTTCCCGCTTCATCTCATCGATCTGCTCGTCGCCTCTCCACATAAGGCGAAGCCCACGACCTATCAGCTGTTCCAGAAGAATTGGCGCTTGGCTAGAACGTAGCGGAACGATAACAGCGATGTTATTCACATCAAAACCCTCACGGAGCATGAGGACGCTGACGATAACTTTTGGAGTCTTGTGGCGGTCGACGTCGAACAGACGTTCTCGGGTGACGTCCCACTCAGCCTTTGACATTTCGCCCTTGCGGTTAGAATCAACCGTTAAGACTTCTTCCTGAGCCAATCCCTCCGAGTAAAGAAACTCTTCGACGAAACCAGTTACAGACGTGTCTTCACAGACGACCATGAGCTTAGGGTGCTTGCTAGGGTCTACGTGACCAAAGCTCATCTCAAGCATCGATAGCTTGGTGAGACCAGCCCGGAGCATAGTGCGCTGGCCCGATGACAGACCTGTTACCTTGCCTCTTGCGTCACGCTCGGCATTGAAATCGAGCGGCAGATTAGCGATCTCTTTGCGTTTATCAAGGGCTAGTGACTTCACTAGCCCTGATCGCATCGCCTGCTTTAGATCGAAGTCGACGACAATATGCGGGAAATATTTGATCCCCTTCTTTGCTCCTGTGCCCACTTCGTTGTAGGGCGTGGCCGAGAAGTCAACTTGCACGAACCGATAGCCCTTAGTAGATGCGATCTCGGTCAGGCTCTTCTGCCACTCGACCTCGTCAACTTGCTGGCCTTTCTTGATCGAGTGAATGTGATGCGCTTCGTCATTGAAGACCATGAGCGACGGGAGATCTTTGAGCCATTCGAGGGGCCCACCACGCATGTATTTGCGGTCGAGCACATCCAGACTGTTACCAGTACTAGTTCCAGGACTGATCGGAAAGTAGCTCTCGACAGCTGCCTTGGCATCAATGTCAGTTCCAGGAGCATCAGTTTCGGGAACGAAATCAGGATCCTCTACACCGGCAAGCAAGTGCCAGTTAGTCACGGCTATCATGCCGCTGCCAGTAACCTTCTTACCGATATCTGCCTTGGTAAATACAGACGATTGGACGAACCCGAAGATCTGGTCGCGGTAGTTGTCGGGTATGAATATTTCTTGGTTCTTGAAGATGTCTGAAGTTTCAAAGTCACGTTCACCATCCCGCTCTTTCCCCAGGAACGAGCCAAGAAGCCGATCGTAGACGATGAGTCCAGGCGCTACGAGCAGAAAGTTAGACGTGAACCGTTGATCGTCCGGATACTCGCGTGTGTTCAGATACTGCCAAATAAGAAGGGCATTCAAAACCCAGGTTTTACCAGTACCGGTGGCCATTTTGGCTGCGTATTTAGGGTGATTGTTCTGTTTGCGCGTTACTTCGCCGAGGGTATCGCCGCCAAGCAACGCGTCAGTAGCAATCTGACGATACAGATTCTCGAGGTTCGGCGCCTTCAGAACCTCATGAGCGTAAATGATGTGCAGGATTGCCGCACGCTGACCATCGTGAAAGTTCACGGGCCGCAGTTGAACAAAGTCGTCTTGGAACCAAAATTTCAAGAGCTCAGCGGTCACGGGAGTGACTTCGTCCATTAAGGCTGTCGGCAGGCCTTCGACGATGTCCGGGATTTGCTCTCCGATGATTCGCCCAAGTGCGCTGGCGAGAGGAAATGAATCAACCACGGTGCTCATGAGTTGACCTCAACATTTTCAACGATAATCTCCGACTCATACCCAAAGACATCAACTGCCCTGATACATACTGTCCGTGGTGTCGGCTTAAAGGGCACCTCGACATCGGCCTTGGTTACGACTCGCAGTTCATCGCCATCGTTCAAAGTGTTGCCCCGGTAATCTTGCCATACCGACCGAAAGACCTGGCCGTCATAGTCGGGGTCAACTGCCCAATATTCGAGAAGTGCTAAAGGCTCGTTGTTCATGACGTTGAGCAGCTGATCGCGGTTCTTGCTGTCGAGATTAATGGCGTCTGGCGAGAGAAGTACGTAGTTCTCTAGGTTGACGGTGACGATTTCAGAATCGCCTTTGCGTGTCCGAGCCGCGACTGACGCCTGCAAGTACTGCAATGTCGAGAACTTGATTTCCTCAGCCAACTTTTCTAGCGAGCCCTTCGCCTTCAAACGTGTTAGGAGCTCGGGCGGAACAACCAAAACCTCAAGTCGGTCGTCATTCAGCGCGGCCAGATCGTGACCGATGGAGTCCGAAAAATTCCAACCAAGGACCACGACTCTGTCGAAACCACCCATAGTAGAAAGCCGAGCGGCCTGAGCTCGCTTAAGTGTCGCGCCGGTAATGAGCGCATTGGGGCTCGTCGCTATGACTAAGGTCTGTTCGTTAGTGATACGACCTAATGCGCCTCCTTGGCTTACTTCCGGAGGCAGAGGAACTGCACCGAAAAGCCGCAGGACCACTTGAGCCAGCTCACCTATTTTGAACTTACGTCCCAAAACGGACCTAGCTTGCTCTATTTGGTAGTCGCCGATCGACTGGAATAGAAACGGCTTTGCGTCCTGGTCAATTAGGCGCTTGCGCGTAATCATATTGGACGGTTTTCCCATGTCCGCGGCAATCCATGACCGACCCATCCGCTCAGCAACAGCTGCCGTTGTGCCCGATCCAACGAAAAAGTCAGCAACCATATCACCTGGGTTGGTTGACGACTCGATGATCCGCTCTAGAAGCGTTTCGGGCTTCTGAGTTGCATAGTCCAACTTCTGCTTCTTGTCCGCAGGCATGATGTAGGGAAGACGCCAAACGTCATCAAGAGTTCGATGTGTGTCTTCGTAGTAGACGAGAGCCCCATTTTCGTCCCGTGCTTGTTTGAGACTCTTTGTTGCAGAATCCCAGACTCTTTTTTGCTGCTTCTTGGGGACGTCTCTGGCTTCCTTTACAGTGTTAAAAACCGGAGTTTGTTCCTTCTTATACACAAAAATAACATCGTGGTTTGAAGCAAACCGTCCAATATTGCCCTGCATCTTGTTGTAGTAATGCCAGACAATCTCATTTCGAAAATTCTCTTTCCCGAAGATCTCGTCTAAAATAATTTTGACATAGTGCCCGACGTGCCAGTCCAAATGGACAAACAAGGAGCCCTTCTCAGAGAGAAGCTCCCGCATGAGTACGAGTCGCGGCGTGATCATCGCCAGGTAGGAGGCCGTCCCTTCGGACCATGTGTCGGAGTACGCAAACTGTTCGATAACAGTCGGCTTCTGTTCGATCGTCACGCCGGGTAGGGTGATCTTGGACCGGTAGTCGGCCTTCGAGTCAAATGGTGGGTCTATGTAGATGAGGTCTATCTTGCCTCGCACCGACGGATACTCATCGTCGCCAGCCAGCAATGCGGACATAGCAAGCAAGTTGTCACCGTAGATGAGACGGTTCGGAGCAGCCTGGTCAACATTTTCTGGCTTAAACTGTCGAAAGAGATCTTCCGCGTTGGTGTCCCTGTTTGGAATCACGAGCTCGCGGGTTTGAAGCGAAACGCGATTCCTGCCTTCAAGGCTGTCCAATATCTGGGCGGCCTTGCGCTTGCCCTCCGTGACGATTCCAGGCAGTTGTTCCAGCAACGACTTGCTCAAGTGTTCCCCGACTTCTCATTTATAGGCCAATACTGGCTTCGACTCTACCCGTGTGCAAACGGTCCCGAGGTATCGCATCCCAGTCGATGGCCATTTCGTGTCGAGTCCACGTTCCTGCTGAGAACATGGTGCCGTCGGCTGCAAAGGATTTCGGTGGATACGGTTCGAAGACCTGCCCTACAAGTTAGCGTGCATCCAGTCAGTAACATTCTTGCTGGCCCCAAAAGTCGCCCAGCCTTGTCCACCAACGGGTACGACAACGACATTGTCGTTGGAATCAGTATGCAGCTTGATTCCGTCCCGTAGCGCGGCCGCCGTCAGAGACGTCTTCACAAAAAAGCTGCTCTTGAGCGGCTTGGCCCAAGAGTCGTGGGATTTCAAGTAGGTAATGAGCTTCTCATAGTCCTGGCCAGTTGCGTTGAGGTCGTAGTTGACCCAGTAGATTGTCATGTCTGATCCTTGTCTTAGTAGGGTTATTGCAAGCTATCGTCAGCCGCCGACATTGAGAGTCAGTGAACCCGGACGCGGACGGTCCCAGGGATTCCGTAGCGTAATTCCCTGCTTGAGGAGGAGCTTGCGGACCGTGTCAGCTGAGACGTCGTGGGCCTTGCCGATAGCGGCCAGGGAAGCGCCGGCTGCGTAGTGCATAGCAATGTCGTCCGCCTGAGAGTCGCGGAGACCTTGACGCCGAATCGGAATGTCGGATTCTCGAAGCATGATGACGATGCTTGTTTTGGAGATACCGTAAACATCAGCCAGTCGGCGAGATGACCAGCCTTGCTGGTAGCGGGCGGCGATGGTGGCTTGGTCTATGGCGGTCAGCCGATGGACAATTTTGGCAGATGACTTTTGGTTGGAATTTCGCGACTTCCGCGCTGCAACTGATTTGGTAGTGGATACCAGGATCTTATCGAAGCGGGATTCGTAGTGGTGGCCCCTGCTGGCATACCCTTGCAGAACCTCCACTTCAATACCCCTCTGACTAGGGCAAACGCCCGGTCGGAGGGGTTTTCTTTGCCCATTTTTGGCCTAGCGACACGCTTGGAAGTCAGTGACGGGCATTAATTTGATCCCCTGCAGAGCGCCAGAATTGTTGCGCAGTCCATCCGAGCGCCCGTGCCGCCGCGCCTATATTCCGCAACGGATAGCACTATGTGTAGTGGATTGTAGACAACAACAAGGGGTGTCTTGTGCGTTGCGAAGAACTCAGGGTGGGCGCGTATACGGTTGCGAACGCCCGGAAACCTGGCCTGCCGTCACTGGCCCTGGATCGACTGCGCGAGGCGGGGAAGATTGAACAGATCGGACCGGGGTTGTACCGGGACATCGACTCACCGGCCGTGGATTTGGAAGTATTGGAAATTGCCTACAAGGCGCCGCAGGCCACCATTTGTCTCTCGAGCGCTTTGGCGCGGCACGAGCTCATCGACATGATTGCGGGCAAGATCGACGTTACCCTCCCCTGCGGGAGTACCGGCCCAATTACGCTCGCACCGGTCAACTGGCACTATTTCCAGGCTGCACCTTTCGATGTGGAGTGCACAACCATCGAGATCCCGGGTGAGTAGATTCCTATCGGCATCTATTCTGCGGAGCGATCGATTGTTGATGTCTTTAGGCTGCGGGGGACCGAATGCTATGAAATCGACGTTGAAGCGTTGAAGCGTTGAAGAACTGGCTGACCAGGAGCGGGTCACGCACGGTGCTGTTGGTGGCAATTGCCAAAGAATTGCCGCGTGCCACCGGACCGATCAGAAATGCACTGGAGATACTTTCATGAGCGCTGAAAGGATCTTCCAACAACTCATCGGGCGTGGCCGGGAACGGAAGCGCACTGGAGGTGAAATGGTCACGGTCTATGGCCGGGAGCGTGTGTTGAGCCGACTTGCGCCAACCCAGTATGTCAACGACTTTTCCCCCAAGGCGGTGTTCTGCTGGCCCGGAATTTCTGCTCGCCGCCGGACACTGTTGCGGTCGCTACGATCCGGCCCGTTGCCAGCTCGGCGCTCACGGAGGACACCGTGCTCCGGCGTACTGGGCGGATCCCCTCGTCGGTAACGACGCCCGTCAGGGATCGGGAGATTTCGGGTTCCTCCGCCGAAGCCAGGCGGGAGAGGACCAGCCTGGTCACCTGCGACCCGAGGCGGGCTAAGCGTTAGGCCGGTTTAAGTGCCGTGTGTCCGCCACTGACAACCAGCAGTGATGCGAGTGCTTCTTCTAGTTCCCTCACCGTGGTGGAGGTCAGATTGCCTCCATCCGAAACGCCCTGGCTCGGCGGCGCACAGGGTGCGGACGCTGTAGTGAGTCGATAGCGGCCGCTCGGGCCAATTCCCGGGACCCGTCCGCTCGGGTGATCTCCAGGGCCGAATCGTCCTGATTGTCGGCGAATGCGGCGTTGCACTAGCGCAGTTTCCAGCCGTAGTCCGAGATGAGGTCCACGTACTTCGCCGAGCCCATCGTCTCGGCCCAGTGAATGCTTGCCATCGACGATCCCGGGCATATCGCGAGGCTCGGCGGTTGTGGAGATCGCCGGGCGCCGGCTCGCATCCAAGGCGAGATGGAAGGCCACGGCCGCGGCCAGCAGCGCCTTGGAAGGAACACAACCTGTGTTCACGGACGTCCCGCAACTTCCCCGTGAGTGGGTTCTGCCCCCAAATCTGCGCCTTTCATCATGGGGAAGGTCAAGAGGTTGACCCGTCATGATTGACAGGAACCACGACCAAAGGCCGATCAAAAATGCCGACTGGCCCGAAAATAGACGTGACTGTAGTGCTGGTGAAATAGTCCATTTGAATTAGGTTAGCCACTCCTAATAGTGTCTAGGTCGATGACACTCCAGCCAGAACTCTGCGCCGTCTCCTTCGCCGCCGAATTGGTGCGCTTCGGAGACCGCGCCGCGATACACGTCGATGGCCGCACGGTGAGCTACCGGGATCTCGCCGATCGGGTTGGCAGTGTGGCCCGTTCATTGGGGACTGTGCGCCGGCTCGTTGCACTCGAGGCGGAGAACACCTTGTCCGCGGTGGTGGTCTACCTGGCCGCTCTGGCCGCCGGGCATCCGCTGCTCATTCTGCCCCCGGGCAAGGGTGAGGCCGCCGAGGCGCTGATAGCAGCCTACGACCCTGACGTTGTCGTCAGGTCCGCGGGGAACGGCAGTGGGTTTGAGATACGCCGCGAGGGGACCCGCCATAGGCTACATCCCGAGCTTGCCCTGCTCCTGAGTACCTCGGGATCCACCGGTTCGCCAAAACTTGTGCGACTCTCCGCCAAAGGGCTGCAGGCCAACGCGGAGGCAATCGCCGAGTACCTGAACTTGCGTCCTGAGGACACCGCTGCCACGACATTGCCGCTGTCGTATTGCTACGGGTTGTCCGTGGTCAACAGCCATCTCGCGGCCGGGGCCTCGATCGCACTGACCGACACCTCCGTGGTGGACCCGTGCTTCTGGGAGCTGCTCCGGGCACAGAAGGTGACGTCGTTTGCCGCCGTGCCATACACTTTTGACTTGCTTGATCGCGTCGGCTTCGCCGAGATGGACCTGCCAAACCTACGCTACATCACCCAGGCTGGCGGCCGGCTCGACCCGGCAAGGGTGCGGGCGTACACCCATCTGGGCCAGCGACGCGGCTGGGATCTCTTCGTCATGTATGGACAGACCGAGGCGACCGCGCGGATGGCCTATCTGCCTCCAGACCTTGCCTCCGCGAATCCCGGGTCCATCGGCGTGCCGATCCCTGGCGGCAGCTTCCGGCTGGAACCGGTCCCCGGTCTGGATGAAGCGGAACTGGTCTACTCGGGGCCCAATGTGATGCTCGGCTATGCCGAAGCCCCAGCGGACCTAGAACTCGGTCGCGTCGTGGGTGAATTGCACACCGGGGATCTTGCCCGGCGTACCTCCGAGGGACTGTACGAGATAGTGGGCCGGCGAAGCCGTTTCGTGAAGGTCGTCGGCCTGCGCGTGGACCTTGGCCAGGTGGAACGGCTGCTGTCCGAACTGGGCGTCCCGACTGCCGCCGCCGCCGGCACCGACGAAGGGATCGTAGCCGCCGTTGAGGGCGATGTTGACCTGCCCCTGCTGGGCAAGGCGCTGGAGCAGGATCTCGGGTTACCCCGCGGTTCGGTGAAGCTTGTGCACGTGGGGCAGGTTCCTCGACTGGACAACGGAAAACCGGATTACCCTGCGGTGCTGGCGCTGGGAGCCGAGCCGGCATCGACCTCCGTCGACGCCGGCAACCATGCCGCGTTGGCTGCCGGCGGAGTGGAGGACACTGTCAGGATGGCCTTCGCCCAGGCGCTCGAGCGCGAGGACATCGGCGAGGACGACACCTTCGTGTCTCTGGGCGGTGATTCGTTGTCCTACGTTGCCGCCTCGGTTCGCCTGGAACGGATCCTGGGAAAGTTACCCGGCGGATGGCACCTGATGCCGGTCGGTGAATTGACGTCCCGGGCCCGGGATACCGAGGGAACCCGTTCGGGCTCCGTGGCGCGCTGGCCTGTACAGGTGCTGCGCCGACTGGCGCCCCCGCTGGAAACCGGCATAGTGCTGCGCGCGGTGGCAATCATCTTCATCGTGTCCACCCACGTCGGCCTCTTTTCGTGGTCGGGCACCGCGCACGTGCTGATGGGGCTCGCGGGCTACAATTTTGCGCGCTTCCAGCTTGCGGGCACGCGCCGGGCCCGGCTGAGCAGGCACTTGCGCACGGTGGTGCGTATCATCGCCCCGAGCCTCGTCGTCATCTGGATCGCGTTCGCAGTGAGCGACACCTACGGATGGCCGAATGTATTCCTGCTCAACGCGATCCTGGGGCCGCCGGGCTGGACCAGCTATTCGCGTTTCTGGTTCGTGGAGGTGCTGGTCTACATCCTGTTGGGCCTTGCCGCGCTTCTGGCGATTCCAGCCGCTGACCGGGCCTGCCGCCGGTGGCCGTGGTCGTTCCCGCTCGCCATCGCGGGCCTGGATTTATTGGTGCGCTTCGGGATCGTGAACCTGCCGTTTCCGGGTCAGGGGCCGGTTCTCTGGATTTTCGCCCTGGGCTGGGCAGCCGCGGTATCCCGGGGGTGGTGGCACCGTGCCGCGGTGTCGGCGGTGGCCCTGGTGGCGGTTCCTGGTCTGTTCGATAGCGCCGCCCGCAACGCCACGCTGCTGGTGGGCCTGCTGGCGCTGATCTGGATTCCTGCCCTCCCGGTACCTCGGATCCTCCATCGGATCACCGCGGTATTGGCCGGGGCCTCCCTGTTCATCTACGTGTCGCACTGGCTGGTCTATCCGCTGCTCGACCAGACCTCCAAGGGGCTGGCTGTTGCCGCCTCGTTGGTGGTCGGCATTGCCTACGGCGCCGTGGCCACCAAGGCTATGAACATCGCAGAGCGCCGGATCCGCAGCTCCGCTCGGGGCGTGCCCGGTCCGTGACCTAGCACCCAGCTGTACCTGAATCGCCACCTGTCCCGTTATCTTCTGGATAGCCCACTAAAAGAGGACTATGAGGACTATTGGCCGACCAGCCTCGACATGGTGCCTTGTCACTGTCTATTCAATGATTGCAAGGGGTATTGTCACAGAGGCAGTGCAAACGGCGCTGGGCGGAGCGTCCGCAACCACCAACGCGGGCCAGCCAGGGCGTGCGGGCAGCTACGTAACCACCACAGCCAAGCGGTCAGGGCCGGTGGGATCCTAGGTGGACAGCGCCTACGCCTAGGGTGGCCCGGCTCAGTTCCCTTTTGAGCTCGTGAGGTAGTAAAAGGCGTAAACGGCCCCATAGCCGATGGCAGCCAGAATTATCCCGATGAAAAAGGCGGTCCCGGCCGGGCTGAAACCCGGTGCTGTGACATACGCACACCACGGATCTGACTGGCGGGTACCAAAGAACCCGCACTCTTGCCGGGCATATCCCAGTGAAGCACCAATCACGGCGCCGCCCACAGTGCCCGTGATAACGCCAAACACGGCCGCCGCCGGCGCATGAGACTTCTCCTGCCGTTCCTGCTCGGCAAGTCTCCGCATGGCTTCTTCCTGCTGTGCCCGCTGGGAGCTTTCAGAATCGTCCATGCCGCCAGTATGCGCTTGGCGGGGGATCCGCGCAATGATTCGGCGAGACCCTTGCGAAGCGTCCGTGAGAGCTTGCCTCAGGCGTCAGGGCTGGTTGTTCCGCGCTGTCCTTCGTTGAATGCAACCAGCCGCGCCTGCATCTCCCAGTAGGAAGTGGCGGTCGGTGTGGGTGTGCCGTCACGCAGGGCGTTGGCAACGTTCACCGCCGCATCCACGGACGCCCGGTAGGGGAGGGAACCGGAGCTCACACGCCGGACACCCAGCTCTCCCAGCTCGGCAACAGTCAGGGACGGATGCGCCAGCAAGTTTACCGGCAGCCCGGCACCTGCCGTGATGGCGCTGATGTGGTCCGCTTCCACGACGCCAGGGACAAAGATCCCGTCCGCCCCTGCATCTGCGTAAGCCTGGGCGCGGCGCAGAACGGCGTCCACCGTGGCATTCTCGCCAAACCAGAAGTTGTCCACTCTGGCATTGACGAACACCTCCGGGCAGCGTCGCTTGACGGCCGTCACCTTGGCAGCAAACGCTGCAGGGTCCACCAGCTGCCCCTGGAAGCTGTCCTCGAGGTTGACCCCGGCCACTCCTAGGGCAGCGAGCTGGGCCACAAAGCTGGCAACCGCCAAGGGATCATCCGAGTACCCGTCCTCGCCGTCCACCGTGATGTGGACGGGAAGACGGCACAGCTGGGCCGCCAAGGCGAGGGTTGCCGTCTTGCCGGACCGTCCGGCGTCGGGCAGGCCAGCACTGCCTGCAATACCAAAACTGGTGGTTCCCACGGCGGCATACCCTGCCGAAGCAAACGTCAGGGCAGAGCCAACGTCCCAAGCATTCGGCAGTAAAAGCGGAGCATCGCCGAGGTGGAGTTCCTTAAAAGTGGCCATGTTCATTCCTATCCCGAGCCAAGCGCCAATGTGGATTCCCTCAAGACTACAAGTCCGGAAGGAGGGCACACGGCAGCAAAGCGGCCGCAGTTGCAGCCACGAAGAACCATTGTTTCTGCTGCCCAGCGGGTATATCGTTGAGTATCGTTCACAAATCGCTGAGGAGAGCATCATGCACAATTCATTCCCTGTAGGCGGGTTTTTTGGCAACAACATGGACGGCATGTGGCAGGCCGTTGAAGAGCTGCGATCACGATTCGAGAAGCCGTCGGGCACGCGCGTTGGCCGCGGCGAAGTTCGCTCGGCGGTGCTGGCACTGCTCGCCGAACAGCCCATGCACGGCTACCAGATCATCCATGAAATCGAGGAGCGCAGCGGCGGCAGCTGGAAGCCCAGCGCAGGCTCCGTGTACCCAACACTGCAGCTGCTGGCAGACGAGGGACTCATCAGCGCGGAGGAAGCCAACGGGCGCAAGGTCTACTCCCTGACCGACGCCGGCCGCGAAGCCGTAGCGGACGCCGATGCCACAACGCCCTGGGACTCGAGCGGTCCTGCGCAGGGCATGGGCTTCGCCGCACTGCCCAAGGCTGGGATGGAACTGGCGCAAGCCGCAGCGCAGGTGGGCCGGACCGGCACGTCCAAGCAGGTGCAGGAGGCCGTCGCTGTGCTCGATGAGGCACGGCGCAAACTGTATTCGATCCTCGCCCAAGACTGACGCAGGTGGCATCAATCCATCGGGGCAGGGCAGATCCTGTGCCCGGTGCAGGGAACACCCGTGCCAGGTACCGCCGCATCCTGCGCTTCGCCGCCTGGCATCTGGCCGTGACCTGGTGGCACGAGCTGGTCCTGCCCCGTCTGGGGTTGGCCAGCCTTGCCAACAGCACCCGGCCCAGGCGGATGCGGCGTTTCGCCCAGCGCTTCCACGCGCTCGCGGTGGATCTCGGGGGCTTGATGATCAAAGTTGGCCAGTTCATGTCATCCCGGCTCGATGTCCTCCCGCCGGAAATCACCTCCGAGTTGGAAGGGTTGCAGGACGAGGTGCCACCCGTCCCGTTCCCCGCCATCTTGGCCCTGGCCGAGGCCGAACTGGGCGGGCCGCTAGAAAACGTGTTTGCCTGGGTCGAGGAAACGCCCATCGCCGCAGCATCCCTGGGGCAGGTGCACCGTGCGCAACTTCTACCCTCCACCGCCGCGGACACCGGCCTGAACCACGTGGTAGTGAAGGTGCAGCGGCCCGGCATCGAGGCGATTGTTGGCGTTGACCTGGCCGCGCTGCGCAAGGTGGGCGGCTGGCTCAGCCGCATTCGCATCGTGTCCAACCGCGCGAACGTCCCTGCCCTGGTGGAGGAGTTTGCCCAGACCAGCCTCGAGGAGATTGACTACCTGCAGGAGGCGGCGAACTCCGAACGTTTTGCCGCTGAATTCGCACGGGGCAGTCAGGTGGTGGTGCCCCACGTTGTCTGGGAGCGGACCACCCGCCGCGTGCTGACCCTGGAAGACGTCACGGCCATCAAGATTACGGACGCTCAGGCGCTCCAGGCGGCGGGAATTGACCCGGCTCAGGTGGCACCCGTGTTCGCCACGATCATGTTTGACCAGCTGTTCACCAACGGCTTCTTCCACGCCGACCCGCATCCCGGCAACATCTTCGTCACTCCCTCGCCCGGGGAAGGTGCCGGGCACCCGTGGAAGCTGACGTTCGTGGACTTCGGCATGATGGGCGAGGTTCCGGCCAAGACCCGCAGCGGACTCCGGAAGCTGTTGATAGCCGCCGCCTCGCGTGACGGCAAGGGTTTGGTGGCTGCGATCAGCGACGTGGGGGTGTTGCTGCCGTCCACCGAAACTGCCGCGCTGGAGCGTGCCATGACACAGCTCTTTGCCCGGTTTGGCGGCATGGGATTTGCTGAACTTCGCGAGGTTGACCCGCGGGAATTCCGTGACTTTGCCGTGGAGTTTGGTGATGTGGTGCGCTCGCTGCCTTTCCAGCTGCCAGAAAACTTCCTGCTCATCGTCCGCGCCATGGCGTTGACCTCGGGAGTGTGCAGCTCCCTGGACCCCCAGTTCAACCTGTGGGACTCGGTGGAACCCTATGCGGCGCAGCTGCTGCGGGACGAACGCGGCAACCTTGCAAAGGATGTGGCTCAACAGGCGCTCGACGTCGTGGGGCTCACCGTGCGCCTGCCCAAACGCCTGGATGGGCTCATCAGCACCATTGAAGACGGGCAGCTTCAAGTGGCCAGCCCGCGCCTGGAACGGCAGGTGGCCCGGCTTCAGCGAACGGCGCAGCGGGCGGTGTCGGCCTTGATGTTCGGCGCCCTCCTCATCGCTGGTTCAGTGGTCCGGTCGGATGACGAGGTGCTCGGCAATTCACTGATGCTGCTTTCGGTGCTTGCATTGCTGCACGGGTTGTGGGTGGGCCGCCGCCGTCTGTGAAGGACGACGGCGGCCCACGCGGTGCACTGCTAGCGTGCGGACTCGCTGTTCTGGAGTTCCTGGGCCATGACCCGCTCGGAATCCAGGTCTTCCTTGAACTTCGCGTAGCGGGCCCGGTGGCTGGGGGTCTTGCCAACGAGGTACCAGACAATAGCCAGCACAATGAACCAGATGGGGGTCACCAGCAGGGCAATGAGTGTATCCACCTGAGTGGTCAGGGCCCACAGGACAAAGGCGAAGAAGGCGAAGACAACATAGACCATGGGAATGCCGCCGGGCATCTTGAACTTTGAGGAGTTGTGCAATTCGGGACGGCGCCGGCGGAAGGCGAGGTAGCTGGCCAGAATGATGGACCAGACAAAGACGAAGCAGACTGCTGCCACGGTTGTGACCATTTCAAAGGCTTTGCTGACGTCCTCGCCAACGTACAGCAGCACGATGCTGGAGAGGAGCAAAACGCAGGAGAGGAACAGCGCATTGTTGGGGACCTTGCGCTTGGACAACTTCGAGAACCGGAAGGGGGCGTCGCCCTCCTGCGCCAGGCCATAGACCATGCGGGACGTGGAGTAGATGCCGGAGTTGGCTGAGGACATTGCGGACGTGAGGACCACCAGATTGACGATGGTGGCAGCCGCGCCGAGTCCCGCCATGGAGAACATGGCGATAAACGGGCTTTGACCTGCGGCGAACTGCGTCCAGGGAATGACCGACATCAGGATGACCAGTGCGCCTACATAGAAAAGCAGGACGCGGATGGGAATGGAGTTGATGGCCTTGGGCAGATTCTTTTCCGGATCCTTGGCCTCGGCTGCGGTGGTTCCCACGAGCTCGATGCCCACGAAGGCAAAGACGGCGATCTGGAATCCTGCCACAAAGCCCATGAATTCATTGGGGAACAGTCCGCCGTGGCTCCACAGGTTCGTGAAGCTGGCCGTTCCGGTGTCAGATTGGAAACGGCTGAAGATCATGAACAAACCCACACCGATCAAGGCAACAATCGCAATGATCTTGATCAGGGCAAACCAAAATTCCGTTTCGCCAAAAGCCTTCACTGTGGTCAGGTTCAGGACCAGCAAAATTCCAATGGTGACTACCCCGGGGATCCACAGTTCGATCCCCGGCAAGAGCACCTCCGAGTAAGCGGCAATGGCAATGACATCGGCAATTCCGGTGATGACCCAGCAGAACCAGTAGGTCCACCCGGTGAAGAAGCCGGCCCAGGGGCCGAGCAGGTCGGCGGCGAAGTCGCTGAAGGACTTGTAGTGCAGGTTGCTGAGCAGGAGTTCGCCCATGGCCCGCATGACGAAGAACAGCATGAAGCCGATGATCATGTACACAAAGATCACGGACGGGCCAGCTGCAGAGATGGTCTTGCCGGAGCCCATGAACAGGCCTGTGCCGATGGCCCCGCCAATGGCGATGAGCTGGATGTGGCGGTTGCTGAGCTGCCGTTCCAGCTGCGGGGCAGCGGGGGTGGGTTGGTGAATCGTCAAAAGGAACTCCATCGTTCAGGCGGCATGGGGTGCCACGAAGATTTGGATTCCTCCCCACTCTGTCTGGGACCTGAGAGTTTCCGCGTTTCCTTGAAGTCAAGGATGCGCTTGCACCTTCGGTGAGCCCGGTTGCCCGGACTGCTTTCCAGAGTTGCCTATCCACGGCGGTACATGGGCCTGAGAGATTCCCGGGGAGGGTTTGCTCCTTCGGCGCCTGCACACGGTCTGCGCTTTGCGCAGTTGCACCGGCAGGACTCTCCCGCCGCGGATCATGGGCACTTCACATTTTGGGTGACGCGAGTCACACACTAGCCCCCCTTTGCGTCTTGACGCAAGGTGGCGGCCCTACTGTCTCATTGCGGAGCTGTGCGCGGGGGTGTTGTTGCCCACACTGGCAATCCCCTGCTTTGCCTGAAGCTGGATTCTCGTGTAATCTGTGAGCCGAGTCACCCACAACTAAAAATGCCTTTTGAACCGTGGCGGGAGAGTTCTCCCAGCAATGTGGCGGCGCCGTAGGAGCAAATCCTCCCCAGGAATCTCTCAGGCCCATGTACCGCCGCGGCGAGGCAACTCTGGAAAGTAGCAAGGCGTCAGTCCTGCTCACCGACGGTGCAAGCGCCCTCCTTGAACGCCAAGGAAACGCGGAATCTCTCAGGTCCAAGACAGAGCGGGGAGGAACCCAGCCCTTGCCGCACCCCTTTTACCGGGACGGCCGTTCTTTGGAGTTCCTCATGACCATCACATCCAATCCCACAGTGTTCGCCGACAGGCACATTGGCGCCCGCCGCCAGAGCGACGTTGACACCATGCTCAAGGCCATCGGCTACGACAGCGTGGACTCCTTGGTGGACACGGCAGTCCCGGATTCCATCCGTCAGGGCACAGCCCTGGAACTCCAAAGCGCTCTCAGCGAAGTTGAAGTCCTCGCCGAACTCAGGGCCTTGGCCGCGAAAAACAAGACGGCCATCCAGATGATCGGCCAGGGCTACTACGACACCGTTACGCCTCCAGTCATCCGCCGCAACATCCTCGAAGCTCCGGCCTGGTACACCGCCTACACCCCGTACCAGCCCGAAATTTCCCAGGGCCGCCTCGAGGCGCTGCTGAACTTCCAGACCATGGTCAGCGACCTGACCGGCCTGCCCGTGGCCAACGCCTCCCTCTTGGATGAAGCCACCGCCGTGGCCGAGGCCGTGCTGCTCATGCGCCGCGCCAACAAGTCCAAGGCTGCTGCCGACGGCAAGACAGTCCTGGATGCTGACCTGCTGCCGCAGACCATCGCCATCGTCAAGGGCCGTGCCGAGGCGCTGGGCTTCGACGTGGTCGTTGCGGACCTTTCCCTGGGCCTGCCCGACGGCGCCATCAACGGCGTGGTCCTGCAGCAGCCGGGCGTCTCCGGCCGCGTCTTCAACCACGCCCCCGTCATTGCAGAAGCGAAGGAACGCGGCGCCCTAGTCACAGTGGCTGCCGACCTGCTGGCCCTGACTTTGATCACGCCTCCCGGTGAGCAGGGCGCTGACATCGCTGTGGGAACCGCCCAGCGCTTTGGTGTTCCGTTGTTCTTCGGCGGACCGCACGCAGCCTACATGGCTGTGCGAAACGGCATGGAACGCTCCTTGCCGGGCCGCATTGTGGGTGTCTCCACCGACAACACCGGCCTGCCGGCTTACCGCCTGGCCCTGCAAACCCGTGAGCAGCACATCCGCCGCGAAAAGGCTACGTCCAACATCTGCACCGCGCAGGCACTGCTGGCCATTGTGGCCTCCATGTACGCCGTCTACCACGGCCCCGAAGGCCTGAAGGCAATCGCCGAAACCGTCCACGGCCGCGCCCGTACCTTGGCAGCGGCACTGCAGGCATCCGGCGTCGAACTTCTCCACACCTCCTTCTTCGACACCCTCACGGTGCGCGTTCCCGGCCGTGCCGGTGCCATCCTGGCCCTCGCCGAGCAGGGCGGCATCAACCTGCGCCCCATCGACGGCGACCACGTAGGCATCTCCGTCGATGAAACCACCACGGCGGACATTGTGGCCCGCGTGGCCGCCATCCTTGGCGCCGCACCGGCAGGCGACGGCACGGACAACCAGGGCGCCGCAGCCCTGGCCATTGTTGCTGACACGCAGCGCACCTCCGACTTCCTGACCCACCCCGTGTTCAACACGCACCGTTCCGAAACGCAGATGCTGCGCTACATCCGCCGCCTCAGCGACCGCGACCTGGCCCTGGACCGCACCATGATCCCGCTGGGTTCATGCACCATGAAGCTCAACGCCACCGCCGAGATGGAAGCCATCTCCTGGCCCGAGTTTGCCTCGATCCACCCGTTCGCACCCGATTCCCAGACAGAAGGCTGGCGTGAACTGATCGGCGGCCTGGAAGCCGACCTGTGCGAGATCACCGGTTACGACCAGGTCTCCATCCAGCCCAACGCCGGCTCACAGGGCGAGCTGGCCGGCCTGCTGGCCATCCGCGGCTACCACCTGTCCCGCGGCGATGAGCAGCGCACCGTCTGCCTCATTCCGCAGTCCGCCCACGGGACCAACGCAGCCTCGGCCGTTTTGGCCGGCATGAAGGTTGTTGTGGTTGCCACGGCAGTCGACGGCACCATTGACCACGCTGACCTGAGCGCCAAGATTGAGACGCACAAGGACCAGCTCTCCTGCATCATGATCACCTACCCCTCCACACATGGCGTGTACGACGCCGATGTGCGCGAAGTCTGCGACGCCATCCACGCCGCCGGGGGACAGGTTTACGTTGACGGCGCCAACCTCAACGCCCTGGTTGGCCTGGCCCAGCCCGGCAAGTTTGGCGGCGACGTCAGCCACCTGAACCTGCACAAGACCTTCTGCATCCCGCACGGCGGTGGCGGTCCCGGCGTGGGCCCCGTTGCCGCCAAGGCCCACCTGGCGCCCTTCATGCCCGGCGACGCCAACTCCTCAGCAGCTTCAATGGCAGGTGTCCCGATTTCCGCTTCACGCTTCGGCTCGGCTGGCGTGCTCCCCATCTCCTGGGCCTACGTGAAGCTCATGGGTGGTGCGGGCCTGACCGAAGCAACCAAATCGGCGCTGCTGGCGGCCAACTACATTGCCTCACAGCTCAACGAGCACTTCCCGGTTCTCTACACGGGAGCCGGCGACCTGGTGGCCCACGAGTGCATCCTTGACCTGCGTGAGCTGACAGCTAAGACTGGTGTCACGGCAGAGGACGTGGCCAAGCGCCTCATCGACTACGGCTTCCACGCACCCACCCTGTCCTTCCCCGTGGCGGGCACCCTCATGGTGGAGCCCACTGAGTCGGAGGACCTAACGGAAATCAACCGCTTCATCACGGCCATGGTTTCAATCCGGGCCGAAATCGACCAGGTCGCCGAGGGTGCTTTTACCCTGGCCGACAGCCCGCTGCGCAACGCGCCCCACACGGCTGCCGCCGTCGTGGATTCCAACTGGGAGCGAGGCTACCCGCGTGAGCAGGCAGTGTTCCCGGTGGCGAACCTGCGCCAGGACAAGTACTTCCCGCCCGTTGGCCGCATTGACGGGGCAGCGGGGGACCGCAACCTGGTCTGCTCGTGCCCTCCCCTCGAGTCGTTCGAGGACAGCGCAGACGAATTCGCAGCAGACTTTTCAAACTAACCCGCAAAGGAATTCCCATGACTGAGAACCACACAGCCCTTTACGGCGAGCACGAAAAAGCCGGCGCCTCCTTCACCGACTTCGGCGGCTGGCAGATGCCGCTGAAGTACTCCTCCGAGCTGGCCGAACACCACGCAGTCCGCAACGCCGCAGGCCTCTTCGACCTTTCCCACATGGGCGAGGTTTGGGTGAGCGGCCCCGACGCCGCAGCCTTCCTGGACTACGCTCTGGCCGGCAAGCTCTCCGCCGTGGCCGTGGGCAAGGCCAAGTACTCGCTGATTTGCAACGCCGACGGCGGCATCATCGATGACCTGATCTCCTACCGCCGCAGCGATGAGAAGTTCCTTGTGGTGCCCAATGCCGGCAACGCCGCCACCGTGGCTGCACTGTTGGCCGAGCGTGCCACCGGATTCGACGTGGTGGTCAATGACGTCTCCAGCGAAACCTCGCTCATCGCCGTGCAGGGACCCAATGCAGAGGCAATCCTGCTGACGCTGGTTCCGGCAGAGCAGCACGCCCTGGTCACCGAGCTCAAGTACTACGCTGCCGTGGACGTCCCGTTCAACGTCAATGGCACTGTCCAGGAACTGCTGCTGGCCCGCACCGGCTACACCGGCGAAGACGGCTTTGAAATCTACATCCCCAACGCCGACGCCGCAGCCCTGTGGCAGGCACTGCTGGCCAACGGCACCGAGCACGGCCTCATCCCGGCCGGGCTCGCCGCCCGCGACTCCCTGCGCCTGGAAGCCGGCATGCCGCTGTACGGCAACGAACTCTCCCTGGACGGCCACGCCTACTCCGCAGGACTCGGCCCCGTAGTGTCGCTGGCCAAGGAAAGCGACTTCGTCGGCAAGGCAGCCCTCGCCGCCATCAAGGAAGCTGGCGAAGGATCCACCACTGGCCGCAAACTGGTTGGCCTCAAGGGACTTGGTCGCCGCTCCGCCCGCGGCCACTACCCGGTTCTGAAGGACGGCGCCACCATCGGCGAAGTCACCTCCGGCCAGCCCAGCCCCACCTTGGGCTACCCGGTCGCCATGGCCTACGTGGACGTGGCCCACGCCGAGATCGGCACCGTGCTCGACGTCGACCTTCGCGGCAAGGCCGAGGCCTTCGAAGTGGTTGCCCTGCCGTTCTACAAGCGCCAAAAGTAACACCGGCACCGGCGCTCTCGCGAGATGGGGGCTGGTGCCCGCACCGCGCCACACACGACTTCGTCGGTGTGGCCGCGGCGTCGCCCACCACACCGCCAGCCCCCACCTCGCTGCGCGCCGGACGAACTCGCGACGCACCGTCAGTACATTTTTTCACCAGACGAATTGAAAGGTTTATCCCATGAGCAAAGTCGCTCCTGAACTGAAGTACTCCGCCGAGCACGAGTGGATCGCCGCCGATGGCGCAGGCCCCTCCACGATTGGTGTCTCCGCCGTCGCCGCCGACGCGCTGGGCGACATTGTGTACGTGGACCTGCCCGAGGTGGGCTCCACCGTCACCGCCGGCGAGGCGTGTGGCGAGATTGAATCAACCAAGTCCGTCTCCGATCTGTACGCCCCCGTCACGGGCGAGGTTACAGAGGTGAACACGGCCGCCGTCGACGATCCGGCCCTGATCAACTCCGACCCCTATGGCGCTGGCTGGCTGTTCAAGGTGGCCGTCGATTCCGAGGGCCCGCTGCTGTCCGCAGCCGAGTACGCAGCTGCCAACGGTGGCGAACTGTGAGCCGCGCCGACGCAGCAACAGTGGACTACACTCAGGTGGTCGCGGCAAGCCTGGATGCTCCCTTGTCCGCACTGGATCCGGAAATCGCCGTGCAGATCGACGCCGAGCTGTCCCGCCAGCGGACCGGCCTGGAAATGATCGCCTCGGAAAACCACACCGCGGCCGCCGTCATGGCAGCCCAGGGTTCCGTGCTGACCAACAAGTACGCCGAGGGTTACCCGGGACGCCGCTACTACGGTGGCTGCGAGCACGTTGACGTCATTGAGCAACTGGCAATCGACCGCGTCAAGGACCTCTTCGGCGCCGGCTTCGCCAATGTCCAGCCGCACTCCGGCGCCCAGGCCAACGCCTCCGTCATGCACGCCCTCATCAAGCCGGGCGACACCATTATGGGCCTGAACCTGGCCCACGGCGGGCACCTCACGCACGGCATGCGCATCAACTTCTCCGGCCGCCTGTACAACGTGGTCCCGTACCAGGTTCGCGAAGACACCCACCAGGTAGACATGGCCGAGGTTGAGCGCCTGGCGCTCGAGCACAAGCCGGCCCTCATTGTTGCTGGCTGGTCGGCGTACGCCCGCCAGCTGGACTTCGCCGAATTCCGCCGCATCGCGGATCTGGTGGGTGCCTACCTCATGGTGGACATGGCCCACTTTGCCGGCCTGGTGGCCGCAGGGCTGCACCCCTCACCGGTGCCGTACGCCCATGTCACCACGTCCACCACACACAAGACCCTTGCTGGCCCCCGTGGCGGCATCATCTTGAGCAACGACGCCGACATCGCCAAGAAGATCAACTCTGCTGTGTTCCCGGGCCAGCAGGGCGGGCCGCTTGAGCACGTCATCGCCGGCAAGGCCGTGGCCTTCAAGATCGCAGGCTCGGAAGAGTTCAAGGAACGCCAGGAGCGCGTGCTGCTTGGCGCCCGCCTTTTGGCCGACCGCCTGATCCAGCCGGATGTTGCGGCCAAGGGGATCTCCGTGATTTCCGGCGGCACCGACGTCCATCTGGTGCTGGTTGACCTGCGCAACTGCGAGCTCAACGGCCAAGAAGCCGAAGATCGTCTCGCGGCCATTGACATCACCGTCAATCGCAACGCCGTGCCGTTTGATCCGCGCCCGCCCATGGTCACTTCCGGCCTGCGCATCGGCACCCCGGCCCTGGCCACCCGCGGTTTCGGCGAGGCTGCCTTCGCCGAAGTGGCGGACATCATTGCCGAGGCACTTTTGGCCGACGCTGACGCGGATTTGTCCGGTCTGCGCACCCGCGTTGCGGCCCTTGCCACAGCCCACCCGCTCTACCCGTCAGTGGCAAATCTGTCCTAGGCGGTACAGTTGCTCCCTGCGGTGGCCGCTTTTGGCCGTCACCGCAGGGAAACGGCCGGGCACCCCGTCAAGGTGGGTCCGGCCCTCCGCCAGGTTTCACTGGCGGAAAGAATTTAGTCTTTAGTGAGGTACTCACATGTCCGTTGGTGTTTTTGATTTGTTTTCTGTGGGCATTGGGCCTTCGAGTTCGCATACTGTGGGGCCCATGCGTGCGGCTGCGGCGTTTGTTCAGGAACTGATCCAGGG